>NZ_RHJR01000002.1:0-174092 GCF_004212325.1 Escherichia sp. E13S3 | reverse complement strand
AATCCGGCCCCCGCAACCAATCAAAATTTGATGAAGTAATAGCAGTACGGTGACGCGGGGTGGAGCAGCCTGGTAGCTCGTCGGGCTCATAACCCGAAGGTCGTCGGTTCAAATCCGGCCCCCGCAACCAATTATTGAACACCCTAACGGGTGTTTTTTTGTTTCTATTCTCCCATAAAAAAAGCGCCATTCAGCGCCTTTTTATCATCCCCTTCTCGCCAGCGTCGCCCCATCGGCAAAATACGCTTTAATTCCCGCAAGAATAGACTCCGCAACTTCCTGCTGGAAAGTCGCCGTTTTCAATTTGCGCTCTTCCTCAACGTTACTGATAAACGCCGTTTCGACCAGAATGGAGGGAATATCGGGCGCTTTCAGCACAGCAAACCCGGCCTGCTCAACCTGATTCTTATGCAGTTTGTTGATTTTCCCCAGCTTATTTAGCACGGCCTTACCAAACTTCAGGCTGTCGGCAATGGTCAACGACTGCACCATATCGAACATGGTGTGGTCGACATAGCGGTCGCCGCTTTTGCTCACGCCACCAATCAAGTCCGAGGCGTTCTGGGTTTGCGCCAGATATTTTGCCGCAGTACTGGTTGCGCCTTTGGTAGAGAGCGCAAACACCGAGGAACCGCTCGGCTGGCGACTGGTAAAGGCGTCGGCATGAATAGAGACAAACAAGTCAGCACGCTGTTTCTGTGCTTTTGCTACGCGCACTTGCAACGGAATGAAGATATCTTCATTACGCGTCATGTAAACCTTCATATTGCCCTCTTTCTCGATCAGAGAGCGCAGACGGCGAGCTATTTGCAATACCACGTCTTTTTCGCGCGTTTTGTATTTCCCCACCGCGCCGGAGTCTTCGCCGCCGTGGCCAGGGTCGAGCATAATGACAATCGGACGATCGCGCCCGGCCTTGCCTGGCTGTGGGCCACTCTGCGCAGGCGGCACCTGCTTTTCGAGGTCGCCTTTGTTGTAATCCTCCAGCAATGCCAGCAATGGGTCTTGCATGTCCTGAGCATTGGCCGGATAAAGGTCCATCACCAGACGTTCTTTAAACCCGGCGACCGGCGCGAGGGCAAACATCTGCGGTTTTACATTTTGCTTTAACTCAAAAACCATCCGCACGGTTTGCGGATCAAATTGGCCGACGCGTGCCGACTTGATGAACGGGTCGTCAGCGCGGATTTGCGCAGCCATCCCCTTGAGCACCGAGTTCAGGTTTACATCTTCGATATCCACCACCACGCGTTCAGGATTACTCAACGCGAACTGCTTATATTTCAGCTGACGATTTGATTCTACCGTCACGCGGGTGTAGCTGGACGCAGGCCAGACGCGCACCGCCACGACCTGGCTGACCGCAGCCAGACTCACCTGGCTTACGCTCAATAGCCACATGGCGCCCGCGCCTTGCAGTAAACGACGACGGCTGATTGCAGTGTTGGATCCTGACATGCCTCTCCCGAGCAAAAGAAATCTAAGCTGTGTAACAAGTAAACGACCAATTTGACCGGAAACTTTAGCGAAAGACGCATAATCTGTCATCTATAAAACGGTAAACATTCTATTTATATTCACGGTATTACTGATAAAAAAGTCGCACTCGCATAAAATTTGCACTTGCACACGGCGAAAAAACAGAATAAAAATACAATAATTTCGAATAATCATGCAAAGAGGTGTGCCGTGGTAAAGGAACGTAAAACCGAGCTGGTCGAGGGATTCCGCCATTCGGTTCCCTATATCAATACCCACCGGGGAAAAACGTTTGTCATCATGCTCGGCGGAGAAGCCATTGAGCATGAAAATTTCTCCAGTATTGTCAATGATATTGGGTTGTTGCACAGCCTCGGCATCCGTCTGGTGGTGGTTTATGGCGCACGTCCGCAGATCGACGCGAATCTGGCAGCGCATCACCACGAGCCGCTATATCACAAGAATACGCGCGTGACCGACGCCAAAACGCTGGAGCTGGTGAAGCAGGCTGCGGGTACGTTACAACTGGATATAACCGCTCGCTTGTCAATGAGCCTCAACAACACGCCGTTGCAGGGCGCGCATATCAACGTCGTCAGCGGCAATTTTATTATTGCCCAGCCGCTGGGCGTGGATGATGGTGTGGATTATTGCCATAGCGGGCGCATCCGGCGGATTGATGAAGAAGCGATTCATCGCCAACTGGACAGCGGTGCGATTGTGCTGATGGGGCCGGTGGCGGTTTCGGTCACTGGCGAGAGCTTTAACCTGACCTCGGAAGAGATTGCCACTCAACTGGCCATCAAACTGAAAGCTGAGAAGATGATTGGTTTTTGCTCTTCACAGGGCGTCACTAATGACGACGGTGATATTGTCTCAGAACTTTTCCCTAACGAAGCGCAAGCGCGGGTAGAAGCCCAGGAAGAGAAAGGCGATTACAACTCCGGTACGGTGCGCTTTTTGCGTGGCGCAGTGAAAGCCTGCCGCAGCGGCGTGCGTCGCTGTCATTTAATCAGTTATCAGGAAGATGGCGCGCTGTTGCAAGAGTTGTTCTCACGCGACGGTATCGGTACGCAGATTGTGATGGAAAGCGCCGAGCAGATTCGTCGCGCAACAATCAACGATATTGGCGGTATTCTGGAGTTGATTCGCCCACTGGAGCAGCAAGGTATTCTGGTGCGTCGTTCTCGCGAGCAACTGGAGATGGAAATCGACAAATTCACCATTATTCAGCGCGATAACACGACTATTGCCTGCGCCGCGCTCTATCCATTCCCGGAAGAGAAGATAGGTGAAATGGCATGCGTGGCTGTACATCCGGATTACCGCAGTTCATCAAGGGGCGAGGTTTTGCTGGAACGCATTGCAGCCCAGGCGAAGCAGAGCGGCTTAAGCAAATTGTTTGTACTGACTACGCGCAGTATTCACTGGTTCCAGGAACGCGGATTTACCCCGGTGGATATTGATTTGCTGCCGGAGAGCAAAAAGCAGTTGTACAACTACCAGCGTAAATCAAAGGTGTTGATGGCGGACTTAGGGTAAGCGATGGAAATCGCCGGATGCGATATGCGTAACACTCGTAGGCATGATAAGACGCGCATGCGTCGCATCAGGCACCGGCACTCATCGTCGGATGCGGCGTGAACGCCTTATCCGACCTACGGAAAATCAAAGGTGTTGATGGCGGACTTAGGGTAAGCGATGGAAATCGCCAGATGCGATATGCGCAATGCCCCCAGGCATGACAAGACGCGCATGCGTCGCATCAGGCATCGGCACTCATCGTCGGATGCGGCGTGAACGCCTTATCCGACCTACGGAAAATCAAAGGTGTTGATGGCGGATTTAGGGTAAGCGATGAAAATCGCCGGATGCGATATGCGCAATTCCCCTGGCATGATAAGACGCGCATGCGTCGCATCAGGCAATCACATTTATCCCCGCGAACTAAACAACGCTGCCAGCCCGCTACGCCGCTCGGTGCGCGTGGCGATTGCCGCACTTAAAATGCGTTCATCGGCATACAATGACAAACGCCGACGCGCACGGGTCACCGCGGTGTAAACCAGCTCTCGTGTTACTACCGGCGTGCGTTGGCTCGGTAAAATCAACGCCGCATGGTCGAACTCCGATCCCTGCGATTTATGTACCGTCATCGCCCACGTGGTTTCGTGCTCTGGCAAGCGACTCGGTTGCACCGACTTGATATTGCCATCCGGCATTGCAAACCAGACGCGCGTCCCCTGCCCGCGATCCAGAGCAACACCGATATCACCATTAAACAACCCAAGCGCACTGTCATTACGGGCAATCATCACCGGCCGGCCTTCGTACCAGCGCGAGTGCGGATGACGATGAATTTTGCGCTTCTGTTGCATAAACTGCTCAATTCGCTCATTCAGTCCAGCCACACCAAACGGCCCTTCCCGCAGGGCGCACAAAAGCTGATACTCATTGAACGCCTGAATGATTAAATCCGGCTCGGCACGCGCTTGCAGCAGATCCAGATAACGTCCGTAACCCGCAAGAGCTTCCTCAAGCATCGCAATATAATCTTCGCCGCTCTGTAAAAGCCGTTTTTCGATATCAGTAAAATCCTGCTGAAAAACGGTTTTCACTGCCGTTTTATCGCCACGATTAATAGCCGCCGCAAGCTGACCAATGCCAGAGTTGCTGCCGAAACGGTAACTCTTTTGCAGCAGGCAGAGACTGTCGCGCAAAGATGCCGCTTCTGTGCCGCTTCCCGCCGGAACATGGCTTCCCGTCAGGCGGCTCAACTGCCCGGCACGCTCTGCGGTAAAGCCCGCATTGGCATAAGCGCAGATATCGCCCAGCACAGCTCCAGCCTCAACGGAGGCCAGTTGATCGCGATCGCCGAGAAAGATCACTCGCGCATGATCGGGCAAGGCGTCGATCAGTCTCGACATCATCGGTAGATCGATCATTGACGCTTCATCCACCACCAGCACATCAAGATGCAACGGGTTACCCGCATGATGGCGTAAACGCTGGCTACCTGGCTGCGCGCCCAGGAGGCGGTGCAAGGTGCTGGCGTCTTCTGGTATGCGTTTCTTTTGTTCATCGGTCAGCGGTAACTGGCGCAGAGCCTTGCCGAGAGATTCTGTTAAGCGTGCGGCAGCTTTCCCCGTTGGCGCAGCCAGGCGGATACGACAGCGTTCACCGTCGGCCATCTGAATTAACGCAGCCAACAACTTCGCCACGGTCGTCGTTTTACCTGTGCCGGGGCCGCCGGAAATTACCGAAATGCGCCGCGTCAGCGCCACTGCTGCCGCCACTTTTTGCCAGTTAACTTCATCACCAGGCGGAAAGAGTTTATCCAGCGTTTGCGCCAGCAACGCTTCATCCACCTCGATGGCATGATTCACCTCATTGAAGAAGCGCGCCACCGTACGCTCGTTACACCACATGCGATTCAGATAAAGGCGATCGCCACAAAGGATCATCGGCGTTGGTTCATCTCCCCGGCTGACCGCTTGTGAAGCCAGCAAGCATTCTTCCCAATTTTGTAGCTCACCGATTTCACTGACACAGGTCGCCAACAGCGGATGCGACGCCTCGTTATTTTCCAGTCGTGAAAGCGGCAAACATACGTGTCCCTCTCCGGCATCATGACTTAACAGTGCCGCCGCGAGGGTGACGGCAGGATGTTCATCTCCGGCCACGGTCAGGGCAAATTGCACATCCAGCGGGCGTAGCTGTTTGTGCTCCACAGCTTCCAGTAATTGCTTTTGCAATTTCATTACGCCTCCTCCAGGGTCATACCGGCAAACATCTCATCCATCAGGTCAATCAACTCGGCGTTGGGTCGGGTCGCGTAGATCCCTTGTTGCGGATGTTCTTTATCAACGCCACGCAGGAACAGATAGATAACGCCGCCAAAGTGACGATCATAGTCGTAATCAGCAATGCGATGGCGCAGATAACGATGCAGCGCCAGGGTATAAAGCTGATATTGCAGATCATAGCGGTGTGCCTGCATCGCCGCTGCCATAGCCTGTTGGGTGTAGGCCGAACTGTCTTCACCCAACCAGTTGGATTTATAGTCGAGCAGGTAATAACGCCCTTCGTGGCGGAACACCAGGTCGATAAAGCCTTTTAACATGCCGCGTACCTGCATGAACTCCAGCGGCGGGCAGCCAGCGGATAGCGGGTCAAACTGGCGGATTAACGTATCAAGCTGACTGGCGATAAGCGGTTCACTAATCGGTAGATAAAACTCCATCTCCACCTGTTTATTGCGGGCGGAAAGTTGACTCAGGCTTACGCCGGTTTCATTGAGCGGCGCCTGAAGAATAGCGGTGATCCACTCAGTTAACACAGGTTCCCAGTGCGCTTCAAAACCGCCAAGCTCCAGTTTTTCCCGCACCCAGTTCGGGTCAACCGGCTGGGTAAAATCCAGGTCTTCAAACAAACTGTGCAAGAACGTCCCCGGTGACGCACCGCGCGGAAACTGATGTGGTGTTAACGTCGGTTCTTCAACGACGCTGACCACGCCTGCGGCATCAACATCCAGCCGTGGCATCAGATCCTGAGCGATACCGTGACCACGCTGCTGCAAACCTGAGTAGCTGGTGACACGCCAGTTATCGCCGGGCAATCGTTGTAGCGTCCTCGCATTCAGTTTTGCAGTTAAAGCATCATTAACCTGCCAGGGCTTGTTATCACCAGTTTGTGCCGTTTGCCAGGCAATATCATCATCGCATAACGCTTCAATACAGGTGCGAAGCCCTGCCGCATCTTGCGGTTCCCCTTTTTGCAGCAAACGCCCGAGCGCACTTTGGTGGACGTCGGTGTCACCTTTTTTATCGCCACGACGGCGCACTAGCGGTGCAACGCCGAGACTGCAATGCCAGACCGAACGCGTGAGCGCCACGTAAAGCAAACGCAGATCTTCAGCCAGACGTTCGGCTTCAGCAAAATCTACGCTTTCTGGCGCAGCGTTAAGATCCAGAACTGCTTCAAACGAGCCTCGATCGTGATAGAACGCCTGATCCTGTACACGGAAATTAGTGATAAACGGCAGCCAGACCAGCGGATACTCCAGCCCTTTCGATTTGTGGATCGTGACAATCTGCACCAAATGTTTGTCGCTTTCGAGGCGCATTTGTTGGCTGGAGGCATTACTGTCTGGCTCAAGGATATGTTGCGATAACCAGCGTACCAGCGCATGTTCACTTTCCAGCTGCGTTCCGGCTTCTTGTAGCAGTTCGCTGATATGCAAGATGTCAGTAAGACGCCGCTCGCCACCTGCCGTTGCCAGCAGGTTTTCTGCAATGTTGCGCGCCGACATCAGCGCCCGCAGCATTGGCATGACGCCACGTTTGCGCCAGATTTGCCGATAACCATCGAACTCTTCGACCACCGCGTCCCACGCATTTTCGTCATTGTTCAGCGTTTCGATATCCAGCGCGTTCAGCCCCATCATTGACGTTGCCAGCGCACTACGCAGGGTGTTCTCACGTTCGGGCGTCATCACCGCCTGCAACAACCAAAGCATTTCCTGCGCTTCCAGAGTTTCAAAAACACTGTCGCGGTTCGAAAGGTAAACGGAAGGGATTTCCAGCAACGTTAAGGCATCGCGCACCTGGGCGGCCTCCTGGCGGCTGCGCACCAGCACACTGATGTCCGAGGCACATACCTGACGTGCATCATCGCCGTTCATCAGCAACGCTTCCCCGCGCTGCCCGGCCTGTAACCAGTCGCGGATTTGCGCGGCACATACCTGCGCCATGGTACTTTGATAGTCGCCAACGCCGCAGCTTTCGCCTTCCATCAGCCACATTTTCATCGCTGGCTGCGTTTCACCTTTAAATACAAAACGCAGTGCCTGATTTTTCCCGGCAGATTTCACTGGAATAAACGGTATTTCGCGAAACATGAATGCGTCATCAGTCTGGCTGAAAAGCTTGTTTACGCTGTTCACCATTCCAGGTGCGGAACGCCAGTTGGTATCTAAGGTGTAGTGCGCGTGAACTTCGCTACGCGCCTTCATATACGTGAAGATATCCGCACCACGGAACGCATAAATGGCCTGTTTCGGGTCGCCAATTAGCAGCAATGCGGTTTCCGGCTGATGGTGCCAGATACGGCGAAAAATCCGGTACTGCTGCGGGTCTGTGTCCTGAAATTCGTCGATCATTGCCACCGGGAATCGCGTACGGATCGCCGCTGCCAACACCTCGCCGCTTTCGCTACGCAGCGCGGAATCGAGCCGACTTAACATGTCGTCAAAACCCAGTTCGCCACGGCGACGTTTTTCACGCGCTACCGTTTCGCGGATCTCAGCCAACGCGCGGGTGATCACCAGGTCGCGGATCGACAATGGTTCTGCAAGCAGTTGATCGATCGCCTCAAACAGCGGATGTCGCGGGGTTTCTCCCCCGGCTTTCGTGCGATCTTCTAAGAAACGCTGAGAGAATTTTTCCAGCGACTCTGGCAACTGATAACTGTTTGTCTCTTCTTCTGCCCAGGCACTGATCTTGTCTATCCATTTCGCCTGATTGCTACGGTTAAACTTGCGTCGATCAATACCAGAAGATTCGATCAGCGCATCCAGTTCACCCACTGCGTCGCGCCACTGCTGTTTTACCGTATCAATACGCGCCACAATTTGCGCGTGGCGGGAAGCCAGCGTTTCATCATCGGGCGGCGGTGCTTTGATAACCGGCGCTTCGCCTTGCAGATAACGATTAATATCGCGCAGTAACGCCTGCGGCCCTTTCCAGGTTTCAAAGACTACCTGAGCAATTTCACGCGGTAACGGGTAGCAATGGCGACGCCAGAAATCGGCGCAGGCCTGGTAGCGTAGCAGAGACTCATCTTCAATCAGCTGCTGCTCAAACAGCATGCCGGATTCAAAGGCATTCAGGTTGAGCATACGCTGGCAAAAACCGTGAATGGTAAAGACTGCCGCTTCATCCATCTGCCGCTCGGCTAACAGCAACCACTGCGCGGCCTGTGCTTTATCGTCGAGCTCTTCCAGCAGGCGTTTGTACAGTGGATTGTCGGTGGTTTCACGCAAACAAGCGATGCGCAGCTCGTGGATATTGCTACGGATACGACCGCGCAATTCTGCCGTGGCAGCCTCGGTAAAGGTCACCACCAGCAGTTCTTCAACGGTCAGCGGGCGGGGAAAGGCGGCAGAACCGCCTAGTCCAAGTAACAGGCGCAAATAGAGCGCCGCAATCGTAAAGGTTTTGCCTGTGCCAGCAGAGGCTTCAATCAGGCGCTCGCCCTGTAAGGGCAAGCGCAAAGGATCTAGAGTCTCGGCGACATCACTCATTCTTTTCACTCATCAGGGGCATTGTTTGCTGCAACGCGCTGACGTTCTCCCACACTTTCCAGCCTTCAGGGTGTACATATTCTGCTTTCCCATTCTGGCTGCCGGAAATCTGCGACAGGATAGCCATGCCTTGCGGCTCGACTACCGCCTGATGGAAGAAATCGGCCAGTTTTTGCGGCGTCAGCAGTTTAATCTGGGCTACGATTTTATCACGCGAATCGAAGCGCATATTGCCGCGATCGAAATCTTTACTTAACTTCGATGCTTCTTCGCCGAGCGTTTGCGGTGCCTGCAGCATCTGAGTAATTACCGCCTGCTGGATTTGCGCAAACTCTTCTGGCTTCATCGCCCGCAATTTTGCCTCTGCGGTTGGGAAAAACGCCTTGTAACGCTCCCACAAGAATGAAGGCTGTTTATCATTGCTTTGCAAAAGGAAGCCCATGCCCCACTGACGCCCCACGCTCATTGGGAATGCAAACACGGCATAGCCCAACTGTTCTTCGGTGCGCAACTGGTTGTAGAACCACGGCTGTACTATCTGCCCCAGCAGAGAACTATACGCTGAGCTGGTGTATTCATCGTAGCCAGTCGGTACAAATACCGCTGCCAGCGCAGAGTCGGTGCTATTACCGGCTTTTTCAAAGATGACGGATTGTTTTTTATCGACCAGTACATCTTTGTTACGACACCACTCTGAGCCATCAGCGCCCAACTGTTTTTGCACATTGCGCGCCAGCGTTGTTGCCTGGGCTTCGGTCATGTTGCCAATAACCATAAACTCTGGTCGAGCCCCTGATTTTAAGGCGTCGCGATAGGCCAGCACCTCTTTCAAAGTGATGGAAGGCAAAATTTTGCGCCGTTCATCACGCGAGAAGTAAGGCACCTGGGAGAGCATCTGCGCGGGCATAATCGCCTGCTCAAACGCTTTGCCCTTTTCTGCGGAATCCATCATCTGGTTATACCAGGATTTTGCCTGCTCAAGCTGATCTTCCGTGGCGGTATAGCTAAAGTACCCCTCGAGCAATGCCTGGAACAGCTGCGGCAGACGCTGGGTGTAACCATTAGCATTAACCATAAGGCCGTTGTTAGCATTGGTGGAAAAACTAATGCCGCCAACCGATGCCTGGTTGCTTAACTGATCAAGCGCCAGCCCTGCGAGATAATCATTGAGCGCAAACATCACCTGATTGCGGGCGCTGTCCATGGCTTTCGGATTACGCAAAATCAGGCTGACATCGGCTTTTGGCTCGCTGGCAAAATAACGGCTCGGCGCATACACCACACGCAGGTTCGATTCATCAACAATCAGCTCTGGGTGGTCATATTTCTTCTCTGACTTAATCAGCGAGAAATCGTCAGGAATATAAGGGTTAAGCTCTGGCAAAGAGAGCGCAATGTCGGCGGCTTTTTTCTGCCAGTCGGCGAAAGTTTGTGCGCTAATTTTATCGACCTGATACGGCGCATCTACAAAATAAGCCGTTTTATTGTGCGGCTCTTTCGGGCTGATATACCAGATACGCGCATTCTGCGGCGTCATCATCGCCAGACGTTCTTTTACCGCTTTAGCATCGTACCGATCGGCAATATTGACTGCATCCAGCGTATGCTCAACAGGAACGCGAATCATGGTATCCGCCAGCCATTCGACGTAATCCATATCACGGGTGATCGACGGATAACGGAAGTCGATATCCAGCACATTCGCCAGTTCATCGAAGTATTGTTTATCGATCCCTTTTTCACGTAACAAATTGAGGTAGCTAAAAATGGCCGCCACAACCTGATCGCGATTCGCCAGACCTTTATCGGTTAAAGAGGCTGAGATCGCTAAAACGCCGCTGTTGCCGTTGACGATAGGATCGGAGTTGGCGCTAATGCCCTCAACTAATCCCTGTTTTTGCAGCCAGTCGGAAAGTGTACCTGGGCTGCGATTACCAATCAGATAGGTAATCAATTCATCCGTTTTACTACGGAACTTCTCTGAGTTGTTATCGATGCGAAACTCAACGCGCAGAACTTTACG
This sequence comes from Escherichia sp. E13S3, assembly GCF_004212325.1. NCBI lineage: Bacteria > Pseudomonadati > Pseudomonadota > Gammaproteobacteria > Enterobacterales > Enterobacteriaceae > Escherichia > Escherichia sp. E13S3. Next base: position 163,287 of record NZ_RHJR01000002.1, on the reverse strand, counting down.
CGGCAGCGCCGGGACGTAATGAATGATAATGCCCTTTTGCGCGTCGGTGACTACCGGCACGGTGATTTCCGGTTTTTTGCTCTCTTTGTTCGGCACGCGACCGAAGGTGTCCGCCGCCATTTTTGCCAACTCCGGCAGCGGTTTATTGCTGTAAATAACCGCCTTCATCAGATTGGCGGAATAGTACTTCTCGTGGAAATCTTTCAGCGCCTGCTGCACCGGGTTACCAGGTTTATCGCTTAAAGTTTCGAGGTTACCACCAGAAAACTTTGAACCGGGGTGTGCCGGGTTAATGGTTTCTGCGCTGACCTGTGCCATGCGCATCCCGTCACGCGTACGCGCCATGGTTAATTCAGCGTTCACCGCATTACGCTCACGTTCGGCATATTTCTTGTCGAGCAAGGGTTCAGCAATAGCATCGGCCAGGCGGTCTACCGCACCAGGCAAGGCGTCGTTCTCAACTTCCAGATAGAAAGCCGTGCGATACGGCGCAGTGCTGGCATTGTGACTGCCGCCATGCATTTTGAGATATTCGGCCAGGCTATCAGCTTGAGGGTATTTTTTCGACCCCATCAAACTCATGTGTTCAAGGTAATGCGCCAGCCCCTGATAAGCCTCGGGATCTTCCAGCGACCCAACGGGCACCACCAGCGCCGAAAGCGATTTAACCGCCTGCGGATCTGAAACCAGCAATACCACCATACCGTTATCCAGACGCACAGCCTGATACTGGCGGTTATCTTTATCACTTTTACGGATGGTTTCCTGAATCGGCTGCCATCCCGTTTCTGCCTGACTTAAGGGTGCCCAGAGGGCGACAAACAACAATAATGCTTTGAACCAGGTGCTGCGGGGCATTCACGGACCTCATTATCAACTTTATTTTCCAACCAGATTCAACACGTTAACGCAAATCATCTGCCAGAATTTAATCTTGTGCTGAACGAGTCAGCCTATGTCTATATATCCATCAGTCCGTGACTGGTGCGCATCATAAAGTAAGCGAATGAATTGCGCAATTTTTATACAGCACTCATGACTGATTAAAGCGAAACAGCGGTAACAGAAAACGTTGCGATTGTTTAACGATGGCTTCCATTGTCTCTGGCGTTAATTGCCGCCATAGCCGTTGATACCAGATATCATCACCTTCGCCACGCACCATCATGTTGCCTTCGTAAGCCTGAAGGAATTTCGAACGAGCTTTTTGCAACGTGGATTCGTCGTCCAGCATGGCATCGTTTTCTGCGTCATAACAGGTTTTTAACCATGCACCGCCGCTTTCAGGTAATACCAGCAATGGCGCGGACATACCTTCACGATACCCTTCAATCAGCTGTGAGAGGTAATGTAAAGCCTGTTCGGCTGCAAGCGGCGGAAAACGCCACTCGCCGTCTTTGCGTAGAAAAAGGCGACTTTCACCATTACCACCGCTGGCACAGTAGACAAGGTGTTCCAGCCAAAGTTGCATTCCCTGCGCCACACTTAATAAAGAGGGACGCCAGCGCAACAGGCCATCCGACTGGACCTGCGGCAACCAGCCCGTTATTTGCACGCCGTTACAGGCGAGATCGATTTCCATGCTCTGGCCCGGCTGACGACAGGCAATGACTCTGTCGGCAAGTTGCTGCATTTCCTGACACTGCGTTTCCCAGAAAATTTCACCAAAGGCACCATACGGCAAATCACCTGCCGCCCGGAATCGGCGGAACAAGCGTTCGGCATCATCCTGCTCAACCAGTGCATTTAATAACTGCTGGTTGATTTGATAACGACTAAGCCCTTCAAGAATAAAAGGTTCGGTGTCGGGAATTTCGCTGTCTTCGGAACGGAAGTTCACCTGCAAACGCATCTGGAAAAACGCCCGCACCGGATGCGCCCAGAATCGTTGTAGCGTCTCCAGCGGCACAGTTTCCGGCAAGGTAAACGGTAGCGGCTGAACAAATTCAGAATGTGCCTTACCTGCCTGGCTGGCCGCGGGTAGCCACTCGCGCGCATAGCTTTGTAAGTTACCGGGCTGGTAGTTTTGCGGGTCAAACGGCATCCGGGTATGGTGGCAAGTAAGATGCGCTTTTACCCTTGCCTCGCTTTCATCACAGTTAAGCGCTTCATCGCCCGGTAGATAATGGCTTTGCCCGATGTAGTCGATCAGTTCCTGCACCAGAACCGACGGGAATCGTTCGCTGTTATCTTGAATGGAACGCCCGATATAGCTGATATAGAGTTTTTGTTGCGCGGATATTAACGCTTCCAGGAACAGATAGCGGTCGTCATCACGACGGCTACGGTCACCGCGCTTCGGTTTCTGGCTCATCAGGTCAAAGCCCAATGGCGCAAGCTGGCGTGGGTAAACTCCGTCGTTCATCCCCAGCAGGCAAACCACTTTGAACGGGATTGAACGCATTGGCATCAGCGTACAAATGTTAACCGGGCCTGCGAGAAAACGCTGGCTGATACGTTCTTGATCCAGGCGTTGTGCCAGTTCATCACGCAACAACGATAGCGGCACTGCGTCGCCATACTGCGCACCTAAACCTTCAGCGATAATCGCCTGCCATTGTTGCTCAATAAGCGTCATCGCCGCTTCGGTTTCCGCATCCGGCAGGAAGAAGGCATTGAGCATATCGCGGCAAACCGGCAGCCACTCTTCAAGCGGGCGCTCCTGCGCCAGCCCGCGACGCCAGATGTTTAGCTGCATTAGCAGTGAAGCCAGATGCCCCACCAGTTCTGCAATTAAGCCGCTCGATTCATCATAAGGTAGAACCGATTGCCACTCGCCCTGCGCGCTCTCCATCGCGTAGCCCAACAACATACGCGTCAGGCCAAATCGCCAGGTGTGTTGTCCGGTGGCGGGGAGTTCCAGCTCGCGAACGTTATCGTCATCTATCCCCCAACGAATGCCAGATTCGTTGACCCACTGACGTAAATAACGCAGCCCTTCTTCGGTAATGTCAAACCGCGCCGCCAGCACCGGCACATCCAGTAATGCCAGCACATCCTCCGACACAAAGCGACTGTCAGGCAGTGATAACAGGCTGATAAACGCTTCCAGCACGGGATGCGACTGCCGCGCCCGACGGTCGGAAATGGCGTAAGGCAGATACCGATCCGCTGGCGCACTGCCAAACACGGCCTGAATAAACGGACTGTAGCTGTCGATATCAGCCACCATCACGATGATGTCGCGCGGAGTGAGTGTCGGATCTTCTTCCAGCATCGCCAGCAGGCGATCGTGCAAAACTTCAACTTCACGCTGCGGGCTATGGCAAACGTGGAAGGTGATACTGCTATCCTGCGGGTCAAGCGGGCGTTTGTTATCGCTACGGGAAAACTCTTCGAGGTTCACGCCCGCAACGGCGCGGTTTTCCAGTTCCAGAATGTCGGACTGTATGTTATGCAGCAGATTGTCTGGCGTGACATCGACAAAGGCGTCCAGCTCCTGACTGTTCTCCAGATCGGAAAGGAGATAGATATAGTCGCGCCCCAACTTGCCCCAGGAGGCCAGTAGCGGGTTGCCGACATCCTGTTCACCGTCACTGTTAAAGAGCTGTCCGGCATTTTCGCTATCGCGAAATAGCGGCAATTCGCGATCTTCAAAACTGTGTCGACGCTGGCGGGTCAGCAGTTTCGCCAGATAAGCAGGATCTTTAATATCGCCCCAGTAATAACGGCAAGGGTTGGTAAACAGGAGATGGATTTCAATATGTTTACCCAGCGCCTGTAGCGCCTGGAGATAAACAGGCGGTAACGCGGAAATACCGCATATAAAGACGCGCGAAGGTAAGCCGGGTGGGCAGGTCGTCGCAGACTCCAGTGTTTCGATAAAGCGTTGATAGAGATTGGCACGGTGCCAGCGCGGTTGCCCGAGTTCATGGGTATATTCCACCAGCGCCTTCCACAACGGCGCTTGCCAGGCCTGCGCTTCTCCCAGCCCTTCAACCAGATGCCCGGCTTCCCACTGCGCCAGCCAGTCCGGGCGATAGACCAGATATTGGTCAAACAGGTCCGCCGCTTTTGAGGAAAGCTGAAACAGTTTTCGCTTGTCGCTATCGTCAGTCAGGTAATGACGCAATAGTGTAAAATCTTCGCGATCCAGCAGTTGCGGCAGCAGAGTCATCAGTTTCCAGGTCATACTCCGCTTGTTAAAGGCGCTCTCTTTGGGGATCTCTGGTAATACACGGACAAACATATCCCAGATAAAGCTTGCAGGCAGCGGAAAATCAATGTTTGCCGCAATGCCGAATTTCTGCGACAGGGTCATTTGCAGCCACTGCGCCATACCGGTACTTTGCACCAGAATCATTTCTGGCTCGAAAGGATCGTCCAGCCGTTCGCGTTCGACAATAAACTCCATCAACGCTTCCAGTACGTCCAGACGATTGGAATGGTAGACCCTTAACATAGCGGCTCCTGACTACTGACGATTCGGGCAATGCAGGCGGGTCATCTCGCCTTCTCTGCCCCCGGGTGAAAATAGCGTAACGCTGATGCTGACACATCCCGCCTGCGATGTCTGCATTCGGTTGACCTGCCAGTTTGCAGGTGGCGAAATCGCGCGCAGTTGTGCTTGCTGCCAGGCGTGGCGCCAGAGCTGCTGATACTGGTTTCTGCTGGCAAGACTGGTGCTTAATGTTCGCTGGTAACCAGATAACACAGTGACAATCATCACCATCAGTACCATCGCCAACATCACCTCCGGCAGGCTAAAACCTTGCTGATTCTTCAGGGAAGCTGACATAACGCCTCCTCTTTCAGCGGACAAAAATCACTCCAGCCATGTGGCGAAAATACGATATTCCCATCGATGACTTCCCCCATTCGCCATAATGAAACGTCTTCATAACCGGCTATTAGCAAGGCTTTATTATCCGCAAGTCTTCGCAGGCACGCTCGAGCACCCGTTGCGGCGTATTGCGAACACTGAACAGCTTGCTGTACCTGCCAGGCATGCATTTTCCCCCACTCAAGCGCCGACTGCACAATGGCCTGACGGCGTAATGACTGGCTTTCCATAGTCACGCGAGAGGCAAAACTACGCTCCTGCTGGCTCATTCCTTGTAACAGCAAGCTGCCCAAAACCAGCAGCATCAGGACCAGTGCCAGCGATGAAACACCCTTTTCGCGGTTCACAGGTTGAATCCTGTCACGCTATAGCTGGCATCCACCACGGTTTGTGGATCAGCCTTGCTGGCAGCGTGCATATTAACCGTCAGCACCGGCGGGAAACCGCTGTTATCCTGTCGGGTAACCTGAAAAGTGTCGATAACGACGGCATCTGGGTTGGTCAATTTATCCCAGCCCTTACCTTCACAGGATGTCGTGCCGCGTAGCGTTTCCAGGACATTGTCTTTTAGCCGAAATCCAATCTGGTCGGATTCTTTTCCCGGCTCATGCTCCCAGATACCGTTACTGTTCGCATCCCACTGCACAATGATGCAGTCACCCTGCCCAACAATTTTCAGACCTTCACCGGGACAGGTTCCATGACAATAACCTGCTCTCTGGAGATGCTTCGCGACTGTAAATACCCGCAGCCAGATTTCATCTTCCAGCGCCAGCTTGCGAGTAGTAATCAAACTGTCACGCTGTAATGCGGGCAGAAATCGCGCAGCTCCCAGCAGCAGTACGCTACTGATTGCCATAGCAATCAGCACTTCCAGCAGAGAAAAACCTTGCTCTTTTACAGGCATCCTTCTGTTTCTCCTTGCTGACAAAGCCGGAGCCTTCCCCACGGCGAAACCACCAACCACCACTCGCCCGCTGAATTTTTGAAGCGAATATGTCCGGCCCATGCAGTATTGCGTAGGCCAAAGAAAGTGAGCGAAGGTGTCAGGTCGCTCATTTCGACTTCGGGCCAGCGAGGCACAAAGACCAGCGGTGAACTGCCATGACAGGTATTCGCCCCAGCGGCGGCACTCGCAAGACACCATGACGTTCCCTCCCTGATGACACCGATACTGTGGTCGCGGTTATGCCAGTTGGCATCCTCACGTAAATAGAGCAAATAGTCTCGCGCCTGGCTGGCGGTTTGCCATAACCGTTGCGACTGCTGCCAGTACTGCCAGCCATAGAGACCACTTGCACTTAGCATGACCAAAATCAGCATCGCGACCAGCGTTTCAATCAGCGTATAACCACGTTGTGTTTTCATGCCGGCAGTATGCGGCGCGGAGAAAAAAAGACGAGTGCCAGTTTCTATTTCTTCGGCACGTCTTCCGGACTATTTACCCTGTTGCAGGGCGTTGCAAAATTTCGGGAAGGCGTCTCGAAGAATTTAACAGAGGATAAAAAAAACCGACGCACACTGGCGTCGGCTCTGGCAGGATGTTTCGTTATTAGATAGCCACCGGTGCCTTAATGCCCGGATGCGGATCGTAGCCTTCAATCTCAAAGTCTTCGAAACGGTAGTCGAAGATGGATTCGGGTTTACGTTTAATAATCAGCTTCGGCAGCGGACGCGGTTCACGGCTTAATTGCAGATGGGTTTGATCCATATGGTTGCTGTACAGGTGCGTGTCGCCACCGGTCCAGACAAAATCACCCACTTCAAGATCGCACTGCTGCGCCATCATATGCACCAGTAACGCATAGCTGGCGATGTTAAACGGCAGCCCCAGGAAGACGTCACAGGAGCGTTGATAAAGCTGGCAAGAGAGTTTGCCGTCTGCGACATAGAACTGGAAGAAGGCATGGCATGGAGCCAGTGCCATTTTATCCAGTTCCCCCACGTTCCACGCCGAAACAATAATGCGGCGGGAATCCGGGTCGTTTTTCAACTGGTTCAGCACTGTGGTTATCTGGTCAATATGACGTCCATCCGGCGTTGGCCAGGCGCGCCACTGTTTGCCATATACCGGGCCGAGGTCACCGTTTTCATCAGCCCATTCGTCCCAGATGGTGACATTGTTTTCGTGCAGATAAGCAATGTTGGTGTCGCCCTGCAGGAACCACAGTAGTTCGTGGATGATGGAACGCAGGTGGCAACGTTTGGTTGTCACCAGCGGGAATCCATCCTGCAGGTTAAAACGCATCTGATGACCAAAAATGGAAAGCGTTCCGGTTCCGGTACGGTCGTTTTTCTGTGTGCCTTCGTCGAGCACTTTTTGCATCAGTTCTAAATACTGTTTCATGGTTCCTCAGGAAACGTGTTGCTGTGGGCTGCGACGATATGCCCAGACCATCATGATCACACCCGCGACGATCATCGGGATGGAAAGAATTTGCCCCATGCTGATGTACTGCACCCAGGCACCGGTAAACTGCGCGTCGGGCTGGCGGAAAAACTCAACAATGATGCGAAACGCGCCGTAGCCAATCAGGAACAAGCCAGACACGGCCCCCATCGGGCGCGGTTTACGAATATACAGGTTGAGGATAATAAACAGCACCACACCTTCCAGCAGCAGTTCGTACAACTGTGACGGGTGGCGAGGCAGCACGCCGTAAGTATCAAAAATGGACTGCCACTGCGGATTGTTTTGCAGCAACAGAATATCTTCGGTACGGGAACCCGGGAACAGCATGGCAAACGGGAAGTTCGGGTCAACGCGGCCCCACAATTCACCGTTAATAAAGTTGCCCAGACGCCCGGCGCCAAGACCAAACGGAATAAGCGGTGCGATAAAATCAGAGACCTGGAAGAAGGAACGTTTGGTGCGGCGGGCGAAGATAATCATCACCACAATCACACCAATCAGGCCGCCGTGGAAGGACATGCCGCCGTCCCAGACACGGAACAGATACAGCGGATCGGCCATAAACTGCGGGAAGTTGTAGAACAGAACATACCCAATACGTCCGCCAAGGAAAACGCCAAGGAAACCCGCATAGAGTAAGTTTTCAACTTCATTTTTGGTCCAGCCGCTCCCCGGACGGTTCGCACGACGTGTTGCCAGCCACATCGCAAAAATGAAACCTACCAGATACATCAGGCCGTACCAGTGAAGCGCAACGGGTCCTATTGAGAAAATGACCGGATCGAATTCCGGAAAATGCAGATAGCTACTGGTCATCTGTCACCACAAGTTCTTGTTATTTCGCTGAAAGAGAACAGCGATTGAAATGCGCGCCGCAGGTTCCAGGCGCTCCAAAGGTGCGAATAATAGCACAAGGGGACCAGGCTGGTTGCCGGATACCGTTAAAAGATATGTATACGATCCGCGCTATAGCCCCCCGCGAATCAGCCCACCCATGCCGCGACGCTCCATAAATGCCGCAACCTGATGACGAACTTCAGTCGCCAGTTGTGCTTCCAGGCTGCGCCGCGCAAGGTTTTCCGCTTCGGCAAAATCAATGCGCCGCAGCAAATATTTTACGCGCGCGACAGAACGCCCGTTCATAGACAGATGGCGATACCCAAGCCCAATGAGGATTGCTACGCACATAGGATCTCCCGCCATTTCGCCACACAAACGGAGATCTATTCCTTGCGTTTCCGCTTCCCGGGCGATCATTGCCAGCGCACGTAACATCGCAGGATGCAAGCTGTCATAAATGTTCGCAACTCGCGTGTTGTTACGATCAACAGCCAGGATGTATTGAGTCAGATCGTTGGTGCCAACAGAGATAAAATCGACCCGGTTTGCCAGATGCGGCAGCATAAACACCATCGATGGCACTTCCAGCATGATACCGATACGCGGTTTCGGGATTGCATAGCCGATCATCTCCTCGACTTCACGTCCGGCACGTTCAATCAGGCGGCGTGCTTCGTCAACTTCATCGAGGCTTGTGACCATCGGCAATAAGATGTTCAGGTTGCCCGTTGCTGCATTAGCACGCAGCATCGCCCGCACCTGGATCAAAAAGATCTCCGGCTGATCGAGCGTAATGCGGATCCCACGCCAACCCAGACATGGATTCTCTTCGCTGATAGGCATGTAAGGCAGTTGCTTATCAGCACCAACATCCAGCGTGCGCAGCGTGACAGGCTTATCATTGAACATTTGCAACATGCCCTGATATTGCGCCACCTGCTCTTCTTCCGACGGGAAACCGCTTTGCAACATGAAAGGAATTTCAGTGCGATAAAGGCCGATGCCATCAATGCGGCTGCCCAGTTTTTCTTCATGTTCCGGGCTTAAACCTGCATTGAGCATGACTTTAATGCGCTCACCGCTTTTTAACTGTGCGGGTAAATTGACGTCATCTTCCGCCAGCCGGCTTAGCTCATTTTCTTCGCTAATTAGCCGTTGGTATTCTTGTAGCAACACCGGTTCCGGGTCGACCAGTAATTCCCCGCGATAACCATCAACAATCAGCGTCCGATGATGCAGCACTGAAGGTTGAATGTCCGCCCCCATCACGGTAGGAATACCCAGCGCGCGCACCATAATCGCCGCATGGGAGTTGGCCGCACCATCGCGTACGACGACGCCGACTAAGCGATCCTGGGGCAACTCCGCAAGGGTCGTCGCCGACAATTCATCTGCCACCAGAATGAAACGTTCCGGCCAGGCGTTCGGCCCCTGATTTGCATCATCAAGGTGAAACAGCAACCGCTGGCCCAGCGCGCGTAAATCGCCAGCGCGCTCTTTGAGATAGTTATCACTTAGCGCGGCAAACTGTTCAGCAAATTTTTCAATGACCGTTTTCACAGCCCACTCTGCGACCGAGCCTTTATCCACCTCGGCAAACAGTTCGCGACGCAAACGGGTGTCGGAAAGCAGGTGCGAGTAAAGATCGAAAATGGCCGCAGTTTCTTTCTGCGCCCCGGCAGCAAAGCGTTTGCTGTAACGACGAAATTCGTTAGCTGCCTCTTCCAGCGCTCCGGTCAGGCGCTCACGTTCCAGCGCTGGATCCAGCGTTGATGCCTGATACACCTGTTCCATTAAGGGTAAAGTGGCATCCTGCCAACCTTCGGCAATTGCCACGCCGGGTGCAGCCGGTAATGCGCGGATTCGCGTCTGGCGATATTGTCCGAATAAGGCAGTCAACTGCGACTGGGAAAGAATGGCCGCCATCTGGGTGGCGAGCGTCACCAGAAAGGATTCTTCGCTTTCATCGTACTGGCGTAGCTCTCGTTGCTGCACCACCAGCACGCCAAGCAATTGGCGACGCTGAATAATCGGAACGCCTAAGAAAGCACGGAAACGCTCTTCTTTTACGGAGGGGACATATTTGAAGCTGGGGTGTTTTTGCGCATCCGCAAGGTTTATCGGTTCCGCCAGCCTGCCAACCAGGCCGACGATCCCTTCATCAAACGCGAGCGTTACGGTGCGACCTCGCGGTTTTTTCAGCCCCCGAGTCGCCATCAGGTAGTAACAACGTCGGTCGTGATCGGCCAGGTAGACCGAACAGACTTCGGTATCCATCGCAAGACAGATGTCGGTAACCAGAATATTCAACGCCTCGTTAAGGCGGGGAGCACTGGCTACCTTTTCGACTATTTCGCGCAGGCGAGTGAGCATAATTGGCGTGACTTAACCTCTTTTACGTCGATAAGTAGATGCGTTTTGTGGTTTAGGCGTATTGTCCTGTAGCGCCATCACAACACTCGCAAACTCTTTCATTACCCTGCGGTAGACATCACGTTTAAATGACACCACCTGTCTGACCGGATACCAGTAACTTACCCAACGCCAGCCGTCAAACTCTGGTGTACTGCTGGTTTGCATATTGATTTCCGCATCGCCGCTCACCAGCTGCAAGAGAAACCATTTTTGTTTTTGGCCGATACACACCGGCTTCGTGTCCCAACGCACCAAACGTTTTGGTAATTTGTAGCGCAACCAGTTACGCGTTGAAGCAAGGATTCGAACGTCTTTACGGCTTAATCCTACTTCTTCAAACAATTCACGGTACATCGCCTGTTCTGCGGATTCTCCGGGGTTAATTCCGCCTTGCGGAAATTGCCAGGAGTGCTGACCAAATCGACGGGCCCACATTACTTGCCCCTGACGATTACAAATCACGATACCTACGTTTGGGCGGTAGCCATCGTCATCAATCACCGGACTACCTCAAAATAAAACTTTATATGCGAATGATTGTTTCATACTCCTGGAAGGCGGTAAACCACTCTCTGCAAGGCATTACACACTAATAACAATTGAATAACTCACAGTTAAGTGCAGAGTTATAAACAGCAGAGGGGGAACATCACCGTTTTTATTCACCTTTTCTGTGGATAGAGTTGTGAAGAACTACGGAATTACTACGGGAAAACCCAGAGCATTCTGAACACCCCTGATTCAGGCATTACAAAATAATAATTACTAATCAATGAACTAGGTGCTTAAATCGCTACCAAACAGGTAAAATCGTGACCTGTATCACACTCGCTGTATACGAGGTGGTGAAAGATCAACCAATGTCGTATTTATCCACAGAATGTGCCAATAAGTTAAGCACCGCATCACTAAAAATTGGAGTTTCGTCGCACGTCAAGGCTGTAAATGGAAACAGTAGTGAGGGTTTTTCACAGTTATCCCAGCTTTCTGTGGATAACATGGTGTAAGATCCTGTTTATTTTCAGTGACCAGATTTGGAAAACCTCCCCATACGTTGCGCAACACGGTTATCTGAGGCCTAAAAAGCAATATAAATCATGCAATTGAATAACACGCGTGGAAAAAGTTACACTTGGCATATCCGGTATAAAATTGCTGCTCAATTTTTAATCAAGGTATAACACCATGCTCCAGCCTCGCCCATTGCTCTCTCCACCAGAAACTGAAGCGCAGTTATTTGCGCAAGCACAGCAACTTTCCGGTTACACATTGGGTGAGCTGGCGGCACTTGCCGGGCTGGTTGCACCGGAGAATTTAAAGCGCGATAAAGGCTGGATAGGCGTGTTGCTGGAAATTTGGCTTGGCGCAAGCGCAGGCAGTAAACCTGAACAAGATTTTGCGGCCCTGGGCGTAGAGCTAAAAACGATTCCTGTGGATAGCCTTGGCCGTCCTCTGGAAACCACTTTCGTTTGCGTGGCGCCTTTAACCGGCAATAGCGGCGTCACCTGGGAAACCAGCCATGTACGTCACAAGTTAAAACGCGTGCTGTGGATACCTGTAGAAGGCGAGCGCAGTATTCCTCTGGCGCAGCGGCGCGTAGGGTCGCCATTACTGTGGAGTCCAAATGACGAAGAGGAACGGCAGTTACGCGAAGACTGGGAAGAATTGATGGATATGATTGTTCTTGGTCAGGTTGAAAGAATTACCGCTCGTCACGGGGAATATTTACAGATAAGACCTAAAGCGGCGAATGCGAAAGCGCTCACCGAAGCCATTGGCTCCCAGGGTGAACCGATTCTGACACTGCCACGCGGCTTTTATTTAAAGAAGAATTTCACCAGTGCGCTATTGGCTCGTCATTTTTTGATCCAGCACCCATCGCTTTGACCTGCCGCATTCCGGGCATATAATTACCGCTTCATTTTTTTGGCAGGGCTTTGTTTGATGTTATTTGCATGGGTAACCGATCCTAACGCCTGGCTTGCGCTCGGTACGCTGACGCTGCTGGAGATCGTTCTTGGGATCGATAATATTATTTTCCTCTCGCTGGTGGTGGCAAAACTACCTACAGCACAACGTGGCCACGCACGGCGTCTGGGTTTGGCAGCGGCTATGGTCATGCGTCTGGCGCTGCTGGCGTCTATTGCCTGGGTCACGCGTCTGACGAATCCGCTTTTTACAATTTTCAGTCAGGAAATTTCCGCTCGCGATTTAATTTTGTTACTCGGCGGTCTGTTCCTTATCTGGAAAGCCAGCAAGGAAATCCACGAATCCATCGAAGGTGAAGAAGAAGGATTGAAAACTCGCGTTTCATCATTCCTCGGCGCTATCGTGCAGATTATGCTGCTGGATATTATTTTCAGCCTCGACTCGGTGATTACCGCTGTAGGCCTGTCAGATCACTTATTCATAATGATGGCAGCAGTGGTGATTGCCGTAGGCGTGATGATGTTCGCCGCGCGCTCGATTGGTGATTTTGTCGAACGCCACCCTTCGGTAAAAATGCTGGCGCTCTCTTTCCTGATTCTGGTGGGCTTTACCCTGATTCTGGAAAGTTTCGATATCCACGTACCGAAAGGTTACATCTACTTCGCGATGTTCTTCTCTATTGCGGTTGAAAGCCTCAACCTGATTCGCAACAAAAAGAATCCGCTCTGATATTCCGTTCGCTCTCCTGCGGGAGAGCGTTCGGCCAGATCTCTTCCTCACAGTTTAAGATTTTCCTGCTTTCATGATGTATAACGTCAGATTATAAACAGTCTATTATCATTAATGGGCAAAATAGGTGAGGATGACCGGATGAAAAAATGGGCAGTATTAATTTCTGCAGTCGGACTGGCATTTGCCGTTTCCGGCTGTTCCAGTGATTACGTCATGGCGACCAAAGATGGCCGTATGATTTTGACAGATGGAAAACCGGAAATTGATGATGACACCGGGCTGGTGAGTTATCACGATCAGCAAGGTAACGCGATGCAAATAAACCGTGATGATGTTTCGCAAATTATTGAACGTTAAAAAATAAGGTCAGCATCCGGCTGACCTTAAGATTTTTCTCTTTCCCTTTTCCCTTCCCTCTGCCATTTTTATATTCCTTATGTCGTGATTATAAAAAGGAAACGGCTATGCAATATCACCGTATACCCCACAGCTCGCTGGAAGTCAGCACGCTGGGGCTTGGCACGATGACGTTTGGTGAACAGAACAGCGAAGCCGACGCCCACGCACAACTCGACTATGCCGTTGCTCAGGGCATTAACCTTATCGACGTTGCCGAGATGTACCCGGTACCGCCACGCCCCGAAACTCAGGGGTTAACCGAAACCTATGTCGGTAACTGGCTGGCAAAACATGGCAACCGCGAAAAGTTAATTATCGCCTCCAAAGTGAGCGGACCGTCGCGTAATAATGACAAGGGGATCCGCCCGGATCAGGCGCTGGACAGGAAGAATATTCGCGAAGCTCTGCATGACAGCCTCAAGCGTCTGCAGACTGATTATCTCGATCTCTATCAGGTGCATTGGCCACAGCGCCCCACCAACTGTTTCGGCAAGCTCGGTTATAGCTGGACAGATTCTGCGCCTGCAGTTTCGCTGCTGGATACGCTGGACGCACTGGCAGAGTACCAACGCGCGGGAAAAATTCGTTATATCGGCGTGTCGAATGAAACCGCATTTGGCGTAATGCGCTATTTACATCTCGCGGATAAACACGACCTGCCGCGTATCGTCACTATTCAAAACCCCTACAGCTTGTTAAATCGCAGCTTTGAAGTGGGCCTTGCTGAAGTCAGCCAGTATGAAGGCGTCGAGTTACTGGCTTATTCGTGTCTGGGTTTTGGTACGTTGAGCGGGAAATATCTCAACGGCGCAAAACCGGCTGGCGCGCGCAATACGCTCTTTAGCCGCTTCACTCGCTACAGCGGTGAGCAAACGCAAAAAGCCGTCGCGGCGTATGTTGATATAGCCAAACGTCATGGTCTGGATCCAGCTCAGATGGCGCTGGCCTTTGTGCGTCGTCAACCGTTTGTTGCCAGCACTCTGCTGGGCGCAACAACGATGGAACAGCTGAAAACTAACGTCGAAAGTTTGCATCTGGAGTTAAGCGAAGACGTGTTGGCAGAAATTGAAGCGGTGCATCAGGTTTATACTTATCCGGCACCGTGATCCTCTCGCCTGGCGTTTTGCGCCAGGCGTCTTTTTTCCCACTTTTCAGAATATATTCACTACTTTTCGCCGCATCTTTCCTGACAAAGCGCAATAGACTCTTTCGGTCAACGCCAGCGCGCGTTTCAATGCTTGTTAAGGATAACCATGTTGATTCTAAGACCACTTCCTCTCGCTATGCTGTTTGTCGGTTCCGTTTCTTCCGTTTGGAGTGCGCAATTAACCCAACCGCTAACACTTAAAGACGTCACTGTTTATCTGCATGGTGCCAGCCTGCAAGGTGAAGAGACACTCAACTTACCGGCAGGTGAAAGCGAAATCATCTTCACCCATATTGCCAATTCAGTAACCGACGACAGCATCGCTATCTCTATCGATAACGGAGTGACGGTGCTTTCCTCACGTATCGCGCTAATGGAAACACAGCCGAATGCGTTGCCGTCAGAGATTCAGCAACAGTTAAAAGCAGCAAAGGTGGAACAGGCAAAACTAACCGCCGAGAAAAACAATATTGCGGCTCAAATTAAGGTATTAGAGGCAAATAGCACATTAACCAATAAAAGTGCCGCCGAAGTTGGCAAGTATCTGCAAATGGTGAAAGAGAAAAATGGTGAGTTACTACGAGCCGACAATGAGTTGACGCAGAAACTTGCTGATAACCAGCTTGAAATTGAAAAGCTGGAACAACGCGAGAGTATGAATAACGGCGATTCAGAGGCTGCCGATGATCCGCAGGTTATTATCGCTAAGGTCTATGCCCCCCAAGCCGTCACGGCGAAGTCAGTGGTGCGCTATATGACGCCAAATGCCGCATGGACGCCGCTCTATGATGTTCACGCGAGTGCCATCAACCAACCGCTTCGTCTGGTTTATAAGGCTAATATTCGCCAGTACACCGGGCTTACATGGAAAAACGTTAATCTCGTACTCTCGACCAATGAACCTGATACTCATCTCACCTTGCCGCAACTGGAAACACAGTATGTGGATGTACCGGAGTATGGGGGCGGCTCGCTTTCAGCATCAACTTATAAGCGGGAACCCGTAATGGAACAGCGTTCGCGAGAGTCCTCTGACCAGGATGCCTCAGAATTGCAGAAAGCCCTGGAGACAGAGATGCAAAAAACAAGGGAGCAACGAGCCGGGCGCATGTATGCGGCATCGGCAGCGCCCGTTTCACCGCAACCAGAAAGTTTCACCGCGCAAAATGTTCGCTATGCACTTTCGCTGCCGTGGCAAATCGACAGCTATAATACCGCGCGCACGGTGGTCATTAAGGAAGAGTCGGTCAACGGTAAATATCGCTTCTTTGCTATTCCAAAGATCAGTAATGACGCCTGGCTCCAGGTGCAAATTAAAGAGTGGGAACAGTTAAATTTAATCCCCGGAGAAAGTCAGATCTTCTTTGGCAACAACCGTACCGGCGTGGGTTATTTGCAGCCGCCGGAAGATGGCAAGTCGCTGGATATTCAGCTTAACCGCGATCCTAAGTTGATAATTCAGCGTAAAGCCGCACTCAAAAAAGAGAATGCGTTATCTATCTTTAACGACAGCGCAATACGTAACTTCAGTTACACCCTTAATGTGAAGAACAGCTACGGCGAAGCGGTGGATATTACTCTGCTCGACCAGATCCCAGTCAGTGCTAATAGTGATATTACGGTAGAAAAAATGCAGTACGGGCAGGCGCAGTTTGATGCGAAAACGGGTGAACTGACCTGGACGCTGAAACTGTCAGGCAAAGAGAACGTGAGTCTGCCATTCTCTTACAGCGTGAAGTATCCGAAAGGTATGCACCCTTCGGGAATGTGACCTTCACCAGATGGCTGAATGTGCCATCTGGCAAAAGATTAATGACGGCGTTGCCAAATCCACAGCGCCGTTATTGCCAGCGCAAACAGCGCACCAAAGCCAATGCCTATGGGCACGACTGGGATGCCTACCATTACTGCCAACGAGTAAATTCCCAACATCAGCAGCATGGCGCTGTTTTCGCCAAGGTTTTGTACGGCAATCGCATTCCCCGCCCCGACGCTTTTTTTGCCTCGCTCCTGTAGCAACGCATTAAGCGGTACCACAAAAAAGCCCCCAAGTACGCCAATCAACATCAGCAAGGCATAGGCTGGCAGCAGTTCGTGTTGCAGGGAGAAAATCAGTACCACCACGCCAATCAAAATGCCGGCTGGCATGCAGCGTGATACGGTTTCCAGGGTGACCAGTTTTGCTGCCGCCCCCGCACCAACCACGATGCCAATCGCCACCATCGCGTTGAGGTAGGTCGGGGTCGCGTTATCGGTAATGCCCAGCGCCACCGGCACCCACAGCACCAACAGGAAACGCAACGTAACCCCCGCGCCCCAGAATAAACTGGTTCCCACCAGCGAAAATCGTGTTTCACCGTTGTGCCATAATACGGCGCAAGCAGAGATAAAGCTGCGGGCCATGTTGATGAGATTCCACGACTGTCCCGGACGCGCCGCCGCCAGTTTCGGAATGTAGAGATTTGCGGCTACCGCGCCAGCATAAGCCAGCGCACAGGCCGCCAGCGCAGCAAGAACATGCCAGTCCGCCAGCACGCCACCGGCTACGGAACCGAGTAAAATCGCCGCAATGGTGGATGCTTCCATCAAGCCGTTAGCTTTCACTAACTGATTACCGGTAGTTAACTCGCCAAGAATACCGTATTTCGCCGGAGAATAAGCCGCTGCACCGACGCCCACCAGCGTATAACCGAGAAACGGATTAATGCCAAAACAAATACTGGCAGCACCCAGCAACTTAAGGCCGTTGGCAAACATCATTACCCGGCCTTTCGCAAAGCTATCCGCCACCTGACCGACAAACGGCGCAAAAAGAATGTAAGCGCCCACAAACACCATTTGCAGGATTGGCTGACTCCAGTCCGGGTAGAACTGCGCTTTCAGTAGCGCCAGAGTGGCAAACAGCAGCGCGTTATCGCCAAACGCAGAGAGAAACTGCGCGGCAATAACTGCTTTCATCCCCTTCGACCATAGCGAAGTGTTAGTGTGCACTGACTCACTCATCGTGTTTTTCCGCTTCGTCTACCCAACTTTTCAACGTGACAAAGTCAGGCTTGCCGCTGCCCAGTAATGGCATCTGTTTCAGATAGCGAATGTCACGCGGTACGGCAAGTTCCGGTACGCCGTGCTCGCGGGCGTATTGCTGTAGTTTATCGCGCGTCAGTTCGCTGTCTGTAGTGAACAGTACCAGCGCCTCGCCTTTACTGGCGTCGCTCTTAATCGCGGTGGCATGGACTTTATCTGGAGAAACACCAAGTGCCAGTTGTTCCACCATTTCCAGTGAAACCATCTCTCCGGCAATTTTGGCGAAGCGTTTTGCCCGCCCCTGAATCTGCACAAATCCCTGTTCATCAAAACGCACGATATCGCCAGTGTCATACCAGCCGCGCTCCATCTCACCGTGGATGTTCTCAGCCGTTGGCACTTCCAGCACGCCTGGTTTCTCCACCCGCAGATAGCCGTTCATTATGTTCGGCCCTTTTAGTTGCAGGCGACCACCTTCTTCAATACCCGGAACCGCCAGCAGACGTGCATCCATCCCCGGCAAAATACGCCCGACGGTGCCGGGTTTCGCTGCCATCGGTACGTTGATGGACACCACTGGCGCACATTCAGTCACGCCGTAGCCTTCAAGAATACGCAGACCAAATTTATCCTGCCAAAGTCGTTTGGTGCTTTCTTGTAGTTTCTCCGCGCCAGCCACCACATAGCGTAGACGATAGAAGTCATACGGGTTGGCGAAGCGCGCGTAATGACCAAGGAAGGTCGAAGTGCCGAAAAGCACCGTACAACTGCGGTCGTACACCAGTTCAGGCACAATGCGGTAATGCAATGGACTGGGGTAAAGGAAGACTTCTGCGCCCGTCAGCAGGGGCGTAAACAGGCCAACAGTTAAACCAAAAGAGTGAAATAGCGGTAACGCCGACATAAAGCGATCGTTGGTGGTGAAATCGGCAATCGTTTTAATCTGCTCGACGTTCGCCAGAATGCTTTTATGGCTATGGACGACGCCTTTCGGATGGCCTTCAGAACCGGAGGTAAAGAGGATCAGCGCCTCTTCTTCTGGCTGCTGTTTTACCTGTGCCAGACGCGGCATCAACAGATGGGCGAAGATCCACACTTTGTCGGCAGTGGTGACATCCGCTTTTAAATCTTCCAGATACACCCAGCGTACCTGAGTCAGCTGCTCCGGCAGATGCCAGAGTTTGCCTTTGTCGAGGAACTGGCGGGAAGTGAATATAGTTTTGATTTCAGCCGCCGTAATGGCGCTGGTCAGCCCTTTTACCCCGGCGGTGTAGTTCATCATTGCCGGAATACGGCGACGGGCGATGGCCCCAAAAATCACTGCCGCACTAATGCCCGCATTGGGCAGCATTAAGCCGATTCTTTCCCCTTCAACGCTATATTTTTCGAGGATGCGACCAACAAACAGTGTTTTAGTGAGCAACTTGCGATAGGTATCCGGGGTAAAGTTGACGTCTTCGACACACTTTTTCCTGGCCCCAAAACGGTACATTGCGCTCAGTAGTGATTCGTACAGCGTTTCACGTGGGCGTACCGCCATACGCGCTTCCATCATAATTTGGTGCAGCATTTCCCCCGCGATTTTACGGCGGTCACGGGCGCGCGGCGCATCTGGCATCGGCACCTGCGTGGGAGGCAAAATATGCAGATGAATTTGCGGGAACAAGCGCCGTTTAACCAGACCTTTCAGGCGACTGAAGTGCGTAAGCTCCGCCCCTTCAATTCGCACCGGAATAACCGTCGCGCCTGACTTCGCCGCCACAAAACCGGCGCCATCGTAAATTTTCATCAGCGAACCGGTGGTCGTGATGCGCCCCTCCGGGAAAATCACTACCGGACGGCCTTGTTCCACCAAACGAACCAGATGTTTGATTGCCATCGGCTGTGTCGGATCGAGAGGAACGAAGTCGATAAATGATTTCAACCAACGCATATACCACTGCTGGCTGATGGAGGTGTAAACAGCAAACACTGGGCGAACAGGTAAAAATAGCGCCAGCAGAATGCCATCAATAAAAGAGACGTGATTGGGCGTGATAAGAACGCGCTCGCCCTTCAGCGCCTGGGTGTCACCTGTCACGCGAACGCGGTACAGAGCAAGGCACAAATTTCGAAAAAAGCTAAAAAGCATTTCAACTCCCTTTGCTCATTATTCATTAAATGCGAATGCGGTGAGATTACACGAGATGAAGAGCTCGAGCGATAGTAAAGTCGGTGCGAAAAAAAACCTGCGCATCCGCGCAGGTTGGTGCAAGAGACAGGGTACGAAGAGCGTACCGAATAATCTCACCAATCAATACCTCTGGGATCTTGATTGTGGTCCGCACGACGACGCTTCGCCAGCGAGAAAAAGCAAAGGAATGAAGGGAAATGCAACGAGGTGTGTAAATTGTCGGTTACTGTTACAGATTTGCGACAGGCAAAAAAAACCTGCGCATCTGCGCAGGCTGGTGTAATTCATGTGCTCAACCCGAAGTTGACTTCACCTATCAATACCTCTGGGATCACCACTTTATCAACCTGTAGACAAATGCCACCAGCAGTCAATCGCAACAGCGTTTCGCAAAGTGTAACCAAAGGTTTGCAATCTCTTTTTTTCCTTACGTATTCTCGTTTCGCGCACACTTCCCACGCTGAAATCACAACGCCCCTTGAACCAACGGGCGTTTTCCGTAACACTGACAGAATGTAAGCGTTTACCCACAAAGGTATTTTCATGGCGACCATTAAGGATGTAGCCCGACTGGCAGGCGTTTCAGTCGCCACCGTTTCCCGCGTCATTAATAACTCTCCAAAAGCCAGCGAAGCTTCTCGTCTGGCTGTGCATAGCGCAATGGAATCTCTGAGTTATCACCCGAACGCTAACGCCCGCGCGTTGGCTCAACAGACCACTGAAACGGTTGGCCTGGTCGTTGGTGATGTTTCCGATCCGTTTTTCGGTGCAATGGTGAAAGCGGTCGAACAGGTGGCTTACCATACCGGTAATTTCTTATTAATTGGCAACGGTTACCACAACGAACAAAAAGAGCGCCAGGCCATTGAGCAGTTGATTCGCCATCGCTGCGCCGCGCTGGTCGTCCATGCCAAAATGATCCCGGATGCCGATTTGTCCTCATTGATGAAGCAAATACCCGGCATGGTGTTAATCAACCGCATCCTTCCGGGTTTTGAGAGTCGTTGTATCGCTCTGGACGATCGCTACGGTGCCTGGCTGGCGACGCGCCATTTAATTCAGCAAGGTCATACGCGCATTGGTTATCTCTGCTCTAACCACTCTATTTCTGATGCCGAAGATCGTCTGCGAGGGTATTACGATGCCCTTGCCGAAAGCGGTATTCCGGCTAATGATCGGCTGGTGACTTTCGGCGAACCGGACGAAAGCGGTGGCGAACAGGCGATGACTGAACTGTTGGGAAGAGGCAGAAATTTCACCGCCGTGGCTTGTTATAACGACTCGATGGCGGCAGGCGCGATGGGCGTGCTCAATGACAATGGGATTGATGTACCGGGTGAAATTTCGCTGATTGGTTTTGATGATGTGCTGGTGTCACGTTATGTACGCCCACGGCTGACCACGGTCCGTTACCCAATAGTGACAATGGCGACCCAGGCTGCAGAACTGGCATTGGCGCTGGCGGATAATCGCCCACTGCCAGAAATCACCAACGTCTTTAGTCCTACGCTGGTACGTCGCCATTCAGTTTCAACACCGTCGCTGGATGCAAGTCATAACGCAGCCAGCGACTAGCCGCGATTAAAGCAACTCGAGCGCCAGTAATTCCTCAATGGTCTGGCGGCGGCGAATCAACCGCGCCTGACCATTATCAAACAGAACTTCTGGCAACAGTGGGCGACTATTGTAGTTAGATGACATTGACGCACCATATGCACCGGTATCATGCAGCACCAGATAATCGCCCGCCTTCACTTCCGGTAAGGCGCGGGTTTCGACATTCCCCCCTTCCTGCTGGGTAAAGACATCGCCCGATTCACATAATGGCCCTGCGACAACGGTTTCCACCGTTGGCGCATGTTCAAGAGAGCGACCATCAGCCGCCAGCGCGCTAATATGGTGGTAACTGCCATACATTGCCGGGCGCATCAGATCGTTAAATCCAGCGTCAACCAGCACAAAGTGGCGACTCCCCATTTGTTTGACGCTCCGCACCTGGGTAATTAACACACCAGACTGCGCTACCAGGAAGCGACCCGGTTCGATTTCCAGTTTCACAGGGTGACCGAGATGGCGGGCGATTTGCTCACGCGCGGCATGCCACAGACCATAATAATGTTCAGTATCAACCGCCTCTTCTCCCTGCTGATACGGAACAGAAAGCCCGCCCCCCGCAGAAATAGCCTGTAAATCCTGACCGAATTCGATGACCTGATGCACCATCGCGCCACACACCTGCTCCAGATGCGCATAATCAACACCAGAACCGATGTGCATGTGAATGCCAACCAATTGCATATGATGACGTTGTATGACTTCCAGCGCGGCCGGAAGATCGGTATACCAGATGCCGTGCTTGCTGTTTTCGCCACCGGTATTGGTTTTTTGGCTGTGTCCGTGACCAAACCCCGGGTTAACGCGCAGCCATACCCGATGTCCTGGCGAAACCTGACCCAGTTGATCGAGCATATCAACAGACCCCGCATTCACCGGAATTTGCAATTCACTGACGCGCTCAAGCGTTGCCTGATCGATAACATCCGCGGTAAAGACGATGTCATCGGGATGCGTTTGCGGATTATATCCCGCCGCCAGCGCACGCTCGATTTCCCCCAATGAGACGGAATCTACTTTCACACCCTGCTCACGCATTAAGCGCAAAATATGAATATTGGAACAGGCTTTCTGCGCGAAGCGCACCACATCAAACTGTTTCAGCGCTGCAATCTGCCGACGAATAATTTGCGCATCGTAAACCCACACCGGGCAGCCAAATTCTGAGGGCAAACGCAGTAGATTTTCGGCGGTGAGATCGGTATCGGTGCTGAACAGTGAATGTGGCATAACAAACTCCAGATAAGTGCTTTTTTATGATTACGCCACATCATAAAAAGAATAAAAAATATCGATTTATGTCGAGTCTATGCAAAAATGATATGGATTACCGGATTGCGAGAGAATGCTAATGGCCGCCGTTAACTTACGTCATATTGAAATTTTTCATGCGGTTATGACCGCCGGAAGCCTGACTGAGGCGGCACAACTGCTGCACACTTCACAGCCAACCGTCAGCCGCGAACTGGCGCGCTTTGAAAAGGTGATCGGGTTGAAACTGTTTGAACGCGTACGCGGTCGATTACACCCTACCGTTCAAGGGCTGCGTCTGTTTGAAGAGGTGCAGCGCTCCTGGTACGGGCTGGATCGCATCGTCAGTGCCGCCGAAAGTCTGCGCGAGTTTCGCCAGGGAGAACTGTCTATTGCCTGCCTGCCGGTCTTTTCGCAGTCTTTTTTGCCGCCGCTGCTACAACCGTTTCTGGCCCGTTATCCTGAAGTCAGCTTAAACATTATCCCGCAGGAATCACCGCTACTTGAAGAGTGGCTTTCAGCACAACGTCATGATCTCGGACTCACCGAAACGCTGCATACGCCTGCGGGTACGGAACGCACTGAATTACTGTCTTTAGACGAAGTGTGTGTTTTACCGCCAGGTCATCCGCTGGCGGTAAAAAAGGTATTAACACCGGAAGATTTTCAGGGTGAGAACTACATCAGCCTTTCCCGTACAGACAGCTATCGCCAGCTGTTGGATCAGTTGTTTAGTGAAAATCAGGTTAAACGACGCATGATAGTAGAAACCCATAGCGCCGCGTCAGTTTGCGCGATGGTACGGGCGGGGGCGGGAGTTTCGGTAGTTAACCCGCTCACCGCTCTGGATTATGCGGCAAGCGGATTAGTGGTTCGGCGGTTCAGTATTGCGGTTCCCTTCACCGTCAGCCTGATTCGCCCCCTGCACCGCCCGTCATCAGCACTGGTGCAGGCATTCAGCAAGCATTTACAAACCGGTTTACCAAAACTGGTTGCCGCTCTTGAGGCTATTTTGTAGCGAATTACGACAGCATAAAGGCGACTACATCCTCGGCATGAATAGCAGCAGTATCAAACACAGGCAGAACACTGCGCTCTTCTGGCACCAGTAAACCAATTTCCGTACAGCCAAAAATGACACCCTGCGCGCCCTGTTCTGCGAGGCGAGCAATCACTTGCACATAATAAGTGCGTGATGTTTCGCTAAAATGCCCCAGACACAGTTCTTCAAAAATAATCTGGTTAATTTTCGCCCGTTCATCCGCTTCAGGGATCAGACAGTCGATGGAAAATTGCTCCGCCAGTCGCCCACGATAAAAATCCTGTTCCATGGTGTAGCGTGTACCCAGCAGCGCCACGCGAGTCATTCCGGCACGGGTAATTGCACGTCCGGTGGCATCCGCAATATGTAAGAAAGGCAGTGAACAACGGGATTCGATAGCATCCGCTACTTTGTGCATCGTATTGGTACATAACACAATGCCTTCAGCCCCCGCCCGCTGTAAGCCAAGCGCCGCTTCAGCCAGAATTTCTCCTGCTTTGTCCCACTCCCCGCGACGTTGACACTCTTCTATTTCATGAAAATCAACGCTATGTAGCAGCACTTGCGCAGAGTGAAGCCCACCAAGTCGCTGTTTAATGCCTTCATTTATCAGACGATAGTAAGGAATAGTGGATTCCCAGCTCATACCCCCTAGCAGACCAATTGTTTTCATTCCTTTCTCCTGACTTGTGAGTTAATGCAGCAAGGCTGAATAAGGAACTCAACGGCCTGGCGCCCGATCTCTATTAGCGAAAAAAAGGCCGGATGTACAGCACATCCGGCCAGAGACATCAGATGCCGATATTTCTCAATTTCTCGCCTGCCATCAGTTTGCGTTCGATATGCTCCAGCGTGACATTCTTGGTTTCCGGAATGAGCCAGAAGGTAATACCCACAAACGCAATGTTCAGCGCGGTGTAGAGCCAGAACGTACCGGCAGCACCAATGCTGTCGAGCAGCGTCAGGAAGGTCGCGCCGATAATCATGTTCGACACCCAGTTCGTGGTGGTCGAACAGGTAATACCAAAATCGCGGCATTTCAGCGGCTGAATTTCAGAGCACAGGATCCACACCACTGGCGCGGCGCTCATCGCATAACCGGCAATACACATCATCGTCATGCCAACAGAGAGCCAGGACAGGCCACTGGAAGCCGTACCGTTATCAAACTGCATCAGGCAATAGCCCAGCACCAGGGTGCCTAGCGCCATCACGCTGAAACCAATTTTCAGTGCCGGCTTACGCCCGGCTTTATCTACCGTAAACACCGCAATAAAAGTAGCAAACATAAAGGTTAGCCCTACGACCAGAGTCGCAATCATCTGCTGTTCGGTCGTCGTAAAGCCCGCCATTTTGAAGATGCGCGGCGCGTAGTACATGATGATGTTCATACCGGTAAATTGTTGCATCGCCTGCAACAACATACCGAGGAATACCGCACGACGTACGTTACGGTTGATTTTAAACAGCGCCCAACCGCCCTGTTTTAACTTCAGGCTTTCACGAATTTCGTTAAGTTCTTCTCGCGCTTTTTCTGATGTATCGCGCAGCATACGCAGCACTTCTTCCGCCTCGATATGACGCCCTTTCTCCGCCAGCCAGCGCGGGCTATTTGGCAGGAAAACAACCAGAATAATCAGCAGGACTGCCGGTAAGGCAAGAACACCTAACATTGCACGCCAGTTACCGCTATAGCTGAATGCAGTGTCGGATAAAAACGCCAGCACGATGCCCAGCGTTACCATCAACTGGTACATACTGATCATCTTGCCACGTACGTTTTCACTCGCCATTTCAGAGAGGTACAGTGGAGCTGTATAAGAGGCAATCCCCACGGCAATACCAAGCACCACACGAGCGGCGATTAACATTTCTACGCTGGTCGCAAAAGCCGACCCTATCGAACCGAGCACAAACAGGATAGCCCCTGCCATCAAACTGTATTTACGTCCCAGGCGGAACGACAGCCAACCATTGAACAGCGCACCAATTGCCGCGCCGAGCATCATGCTACTGACCACCCATTCCTGCAATCGACTGGTTAGCACAAAGTGATCGGTAATGAACGGCAACGCTCCGGCGATGACCCCGATATCAAGACCGAATAACAATCCTGCGACCGCAGCAGCTACCGAAACAAACATATTCATACGACGCGTATCTCGCAGAGGACGCGGTGTTAAAGCAGATTCCGTATTGATAGTCACCATTTTTTTCCTGCCAGCAGAGAATAAGACATAGTGAAAAAATACGTGAACAACTCATTCTGGTGTCAGGTCGGAATTAGTATAAATATGGATTAAATTGCTACGACATGCGGTTATGTGATGGACATTCCAATTTTCAAATTAAGTAAAATTATTAACATTATTATTAACTACCTAATTTTAAAGTAGATAAAACTCATAAAGTTCATTAATTGATAATTGATATGGATTATTTCATAACCGAGATATGGATTATGATGATCTGCAGGTATAAAAAACCCTGCCATACGGCAGGGTCATAAAAGTGAATTGAATAACTTAACGCGCCAGCCAGCCGCCATCTACAGCGATGGTATAACCATTCACATAGTCTGAAGCACTGGAGGCAAGGAACACCACTGGCCCCATCAGATCGCTCGGCAATCCCCAACGCCCTGCCGGGATGCGGTCAAGAATTTCCGCACTACGCTGTTCATCAGCCCGCAGTTGTTGGGTATTGTTGGTCGCCATATAGCCCGGAGCAATCGCATTAACGTTGATGTTATGTTTTGCCCATTCGTTCGCCATCAGACGGGTCACGCCCATCACGCCGCTTTTTGATGCGGTATACGAAGGTACGCGGATCCCGCCCTGGAATGAGAGCATGGACGCGATATTGATAATCTTGCCGCCGTTGCCCTGTGCGATGAAGTGTTTCGCCGCCGCCTGGGACATGAAGAATACACTTTTGATGTTCAGGTTCATCACATCGTCCCAGTCTTTTTCACTGAAATCGAGTGCATCTTCACGGCGAATCAATCCGGCGTTATTCACCAGGATATCAATATGGCCGAACTCTGCTACCGCACGATCCAGCAGTGCAGGAATGCCATCAATCTGACGTAGATCGGCGTTCAGGCTTAAAAAGCGACGCCCCAGCGCCGTGACCTGTTCAATGGTTTCTGTCGGTTCAACGATATTAATGCCGACGATATCACAGCCCGCTTGCGCCAGTCCCAGCGCCATCCCCTGCCCCAGTCCAGTGTCACAACCAGTGACTACCGCGACTTTACCATCAAGAGAAAATTCTTTTAAAATCATGATAATACCTTATTCATTTTGCCCGCAACTAGCGCAGGTCTTTAACGGCAACGTGGTCCATATCATCGAAGACCTGGTTTTCACCGACCATGCCCCAGATAAAGGTATAAGCTTTGGTCCCTACGCCGGAGTGGATAGACCAACTCGGGGAAATGACGGCCTGCTCGTTATGCATCACAATGTGACGCGTTTCTTGCGGTTGCCCCATCATGTGGAAAACGCAGGCGTCATCATCCATGTTGAAATAGAAGTAAACTTCCATCCGACGCTCGTGGGTGTGGCATGGCATGGTATTCCACAGGTTTCCCGGAGCCAGCTCCGTTAGCCCCATGCTCAACTGGCAGGTTTCCAGCACATCTGGCACAAAATATTTGTTAATTGTGCGACGATTACTGGTGATGTTATCGCCCAGCGTAACCGGAGCGACTTCAGCCGGGGTCACTTTTTTAGTGGGATACGTCGTATGAGCAGGTGCGCAGTTGTAATAAAACTTCGCCGGAGTGGCACTATCAATGCTGGCAAAGACCACTTCTTTTGCACCTTTGCCAACATAGAGAGCGTCGCGGTGACCGATTTCGTAGCATTGACCATCGACGGTAATCGTACCAGCGCCGCCAATATTAATAACGCCCAGCTCGCGACGCTCCAGAAAGTAGCTCACGCCCAGTTGTTTTCCAACTTCCCCGCCAACAGAAACCGTTTTTGCTACCGGCATAATGCCGCCAACAATAATGCGGTCAATGTGGCTGTAAACCATCGTGTACTCATCCGCGACGAATACCTTTTCAACCAAAAATTCATTGCGCAGCCCCTGTGTATCCAGCGTTTTTGCATGCGCACTGTGGATGCTCTGTCTTACGTCCACATCAACCTCCGATAATCATTGAACTGTAAAATTACAACGATTGTGAAACATCGTTTCGTTTTATTCTTTAAAGGATGATATGCCTGCACAGTGCGCTTTTCAATAAAAAATAAAACATTGTTTCATTTTTAGATAAGGGATTGAGAAAAGTGTCGCGTCGATCACGAATAAGTCAGGTGAAGGAAAAACTCAGCGTCTATGGGGTATGTGCGCAGACGTGCCAACCATCATCATGAAATGGCTTGATGGCGGCAGATGTTTAACGAATAGAAAGGAATTTAGATCGGGTCGTCACGTTCAATAGTTAACGCCACGCCCTGACCACCGCCAATACAAAGTGTAGCCAGCCCTTTACGCGCGTTGCGTTTTACCATTTCATGGACCAAAGAAACCAGAATACGGCAACCGGATGCGCCAATCGGGTGACCCAACGCAATTGCGCCACCGTTAACATTGACCCGACGTTCATCCCATTCGAGCATTTTGCCAACGGAAAGCGCCTGCGCGGCAAACGCTTCATTAGCCTCAATAAGATCGACATCAGAAAGCTGCCAGCCCACACGCTCAAGGCAACGGCGAGTCGCATATACCGGAGCAATCCCCATCAGCGCAGGATCAACACCAACACTGGCAAAGGCGCGAATACGTGCCAGCACGGGTAAATTCAATGCTCGCGCTTTGGCTTCGCTCATCATCATTACTGCAGCAGCACCATCATTAATAGATGAAGCATTACCCGCAGTAACAGAACCGTGGCTATCAAATGACGGATTTAAGCTCGCCAGCCCTTCTGCACTGGCATCCGTACGCGGCTGCTCATCGGTATCAACAATCAATAGCTGCCCATTATTTTGCGTTCTTACCGGGACAATCTCATCGTTGAATCGTCCAGCGTCAATGGCCGCCCGCGCTTTTTGTTGTGAACTAAGCGCATAGGCATCTTGTAATTGACGGCTGATACCATATTCACGCGCCAGATTTTCGGCAGTGACACCAATATGGTAATCATTGAATGCATCCCATAAGCCATCATGCACCAGACTATCAACCAGTTGGCTATCGCCAAGCTGTGCTCCGGTACGGCTATCTGTCAGGACATGTGGTGCGCGACTCATGTTTTCCTGACCACCGGCGATGACAATATCAGCCTCGCCACACTGGATCGCTTGTGTGGCAAGATGCAGTGCTTTTAGCCCGGAACCACAAACATCATTAATCGTAATTGCCGAAACACTGTTGGGTAGACCACCTTTAATGGCTGATTGCCGTGCTGGATTCTGCCCAGCCCCTGCGGTCAGAACCTGCCCCAGAATCACTTCATCCACCGCATGTGCAGCAACGCCAGTACGTTCTAATAACGCTTTCACGACCAGGCTACCAAGTTCTACGGCAGAATGGCCAGCCAACGCTCCACGAAAGCAGCCGATAGGTGTTCGTAACGCACCGACAATCACAACGTCTTTCATCACAACCTCGCACAGATTAACAGCGCAATAGTAAATGATTGTTAATAAAAATTATTTTAAATGTTTAAAAATAGTGATTTTTATCACAAAGGAAATTCACCGGAATGAGGGATGGATACCCAACTGGCACGCAAGGTTTGCATCTACTAACCCATGAATCCATGAGCTGATATAGCGTTAATCTCCCATGTTTGACCTGGTTTATGGTAAATTGCCCTCCATTTTTCTTAATTTGTAGATGATACGTTCAAATAATGTCTAAAATTTGGTCAAAAGAAGAAACTCTCTGGAGCTTCGCACTTTACGGCACAGCCGTTGGCGCAGGCACGCTCTTTCTCCCTATTCAGCTAGGTTCAGCGGGAGCGGTAGTCCTGTTTATTACAGCACTGGTCGCATGGCCTTTAACATATTGGCCACATAAGGCCCTGTGCCAGTTCATCCTTTCTTCAAAAACATCCGCAGGCGAAGGGATTACTGGCGCAGTAACTCATTACTATGGCAAGAAGATCGGCAATCTGATTACCACTCTTTACTTCATTGCTTTTTTTGTCGTCGTGTTGATATATGCAGTGGCGATCACCAATTCGCTGACAGAACAACTGGCAAAGCATATGGTCATCGACCTGCGCATTCGTATGCTGGTGAGTCTGGGTGTTGTGTTAATTCTGAATCTCATCTTTCTGATGGGGCGCCATGCCACAATTCGGGTAATGGGATTTTTGGTGTTTCCACTAATTGCCTATTTCTTATTTCTTTCTTTCTACCTCGTCGGTAGCTGGCAACCCGCTCTATTAACTACCCAGGTAGAGTTCAATCAGAATACCCTTCACCAGATATGGATATCGATTCCCGTGATGGTTTTCGCCTTTAGCCATACACCCATTATTTCTACGTTTGCTATTGATAGACGTGAAAAATATGGCGAACACGCTATGGATAAATGCAAAAAAATTATGAAAGTCGCTTATCTCATCATCTGTGTGAGCGTGCTTTTCTTCGTCTTTAGCTGCCTGTTATCAATACCACCTTCTTATATTGAAACAGCTAAAGAAGAGGGCGTTACCATTTTATCGGCACTTTCTATGCTGCCAAATGCCCCTGCATGGTTGTCGATTTCCGGAATAATTGTCGCGGTTGTAGCAATGTCTAAATCATTTTTAGGTACCTACTTTGGTGTTATTGAAGGTGCAACGGAATTAGTCAAAACAACGCTACAGCAGGCAGGGGTTAAAAAAAGCCGTGCATTTAACCGCGCGCTGTCAATTATGTTAGTGTCACTGATTACTTTCATCGTTTGCTGCATCAACCCTAATGCAATTTCGATGATTTATGCGATCAGTGGTCCACTTATTGCCATGATTCTTTTTATCATGCCAACGCTGTCAACATATCTCATCCCGGCACTTAAGCCCTGGCGCTCCATCGGAAATCTAATTACGTTGATCGTCGGTATCCTGTGCGTATCGGTAATGTTCTTTAGCTAATCACTGATGTGAATGGTTCAAAATAACCACTATTTTGAACCATTCCAATTCTTACAGTGCACATCTTGCATTGTTCACCCTCCCCAAACGCTCCATAACTTAAACGAACATTATCAAGCTGTTATCCTAAATAAAAATCTGAACATCTTAATTAAGACTATTTAAGATGCATCACTTAGATTTACAAGATATCTTCTGGTCATTCGAAAACAATTTGCAGTATAGATATTCTTAATACATTAGGCACTTGTCTGATTTGCAATAAGGTCAATATGATTAACTGAGTGAAATCCAATCACATTTAAAGCTTAATGATGCACTCTTAAATATGTCATTAAGAATAATATCAAATACGGATTAAACACAATTTTTCATAAAAAGCTTACTAAATCAGAGTGTATTGACATCATCAATAACCAATGAAATTATGCAATTATCTATGAATAGGGAGGTTATTAACATGAGGCTTTGTAGTCGCTATAAAAGTCTTACATGCAATAGTTGCTCAATGCATTGCCAAATAATGCCAGAAAAATCACCACGTTTGCAGTATTGTGCAAATGCATGTTTTTGTATGTGGCCCGAAGAGAGTTCGTATTTTAATCGTGGCGTGGTTGAAGGTATATTAAGTAAAAACCACAATGCGCGATTAAGCGGATATATTTTTGTAGATTTTTCAGTAAGCTTTTTACGCCTTTTTTTAGAGAGTGACTGGATCGACTATCTTACGAGTACTGAGATGGGAATAGTGTTAGTAAGCGATCGAAATATGCAATCTCTTGCTAATTACTGGAGGAAACACAACTCCGCGATATCAGCCATTATATATAATGATGATGGACTGGATATTGCCAACGAAAAGATCAGGCAACTATTCATTGGTCGTTATTTGTCATTTACCAGAGGCAATACGTTAACTCAAATGGAGTTCACCATTATGGGACATATGGTTTCTGGTTATAATCCATATCAGATTGCAGAGGTTCTTGATATGGATATCCGTAGCATCTACGCCTACAAGCAAAGAATTGAAAAAAGGATGGGTGGTAAAATAAACGAATTATTTATCCGTTCACACTCCGTTCAGCACTGAAACGTAACTGTCAATAATAATAAGCATTGTATATACGGGCACTTATAAAGATGCCCGTATTTTATCACATGAACTTTTAATTCAGTTTATTTGAGCGCTTATTTAATTATGTCACCTTACGCGCCACCGCAAAAATGAAAAGATATTGCGAGAAGAAGGCATAAAGACAACGGTTAAGAGTGTTAAATTTGTTAATTCACATGGAATTTTAAGTTGCACTGATATGCTATAATTATAGTTTGCATGATAAATATAAAATTAATATATATTTATTCCATGAATACTAATATACTTATCAAACTATATTATTTCAATTTACTTAATTTTATGTTTCATTGACGTATGTACTGGATTATTAACGATAATATTGAGTTCTGGCCAGAGCACAGAAAATTAATTTCGGTACATGACGCCGAGCTTAACGCCGTTCTGACAACGCCAGCAAGCAGGTGCTTATCGCTGCTACTTGAAGCCTTTCCTGATGTGGTTGCACAACAGGATTTTTTCTCCAGAGTCTGGGAAGAAGAAGGCATGCGAGTACCGGTCAACACGTTATATCAAAATATATCGATCATCAGACGCGGGTTTCGCACGGTTGGTGAAACCAACCATTCGCTTATTGCAACCGTACCGAGAAAAGGTTTTAAGCTCAGTAATGATGTAAACATAGAAAACCATGTAATAATCCCTTCTGCAGATGCACAAAAGACCATATCTCCCCAATGCTTGAACGTTAAAGATGAGTTTAAAGAGACAAGTGCTCATCCAGATAATTATCTCAGAAATATAGTCAGGCTATCTAAAAATTATTTACCCATGCTAAGTGCATTTTCCGTAGGTTTGCTTACCGCATTTTTTCTCTGGCACAATAGTCAGCCCAAATCATTCTTTAAAGATTACAAAACTGTTGCACAAATAAATGGTTGTCATTTCAATGTTACAGAAGATAGCATTGATGGGTTGAAAGATCTCGATCAATATAAGAACCGTATATTAGGATCTGGAATTGATTGTAAAAAGTACCCCTGGCTATATTTCCCTCTCGATAAATCATCTCCCGGATTGATTGTTATGGCATGCAAAAAAAACCATAGTAATAACACAGTTGCAGACTGTTTAACTCTATCGTATCGCGGAGTTAACCATGATTCGTTATAAAAAAACGCTGTTTATTATTTTATGCTTTCTCAGTGGCTTCATTTTTTTTATTGCCTATCATTATTCCAAAGAACAAATAGTATACAATGAGAAATGCACGGCCAATTGGATTATATTTAATGACCAGGGAAGGGCTAATCTCACTATTGACTTTATGTATAATAAAAATAACAAGACAGGAACTGTTGCGCTTAGCGGCACCTGGAAACAAAACACGAACACTTATAAATCATTTCGCCGAGATATTGAATATACGTGGATCGAAAATTATGACACTTTACATCTTACCTCTACCAAAATAAATAAATTTGATATTATCGATCAAATTTCAGATGATAATCTGGCACAACTCCTGCCTGATTTTTATATATTCCCGGGAAAAATGATAAGCTATAATGTTCAAAAACAGAACAATCATGATTTTCTTTTAAGCATTGGCAATAGAGCAATTATGTATTGCGCAAGGTAACAAAACAACTTGATGCTGCATCTGTAATTAAAAGTCAAAACAACAAATGTAACATTTCAGGCATTGGAATATAATCTTTATATATTCTTTTAGCCATCTTCATCTCTGACGGTTCATGCGGCAATCCCCTCCCCCATTCAAATTACATCCGTCATTAAAAAATCCTTCCGCACTCCACTATGACAATAATGGTGTAAAAATAAACGCTGGTTCGCACAGAGATGTTTAATAGAGCACATAAACATAATAGCTATTAATAAATAAAATTACTCTTGCAATAATTCTTTCACACCAGATTGTCAGTCGACGAATAACTATTCCTCACAGCCTATCATTTTATCTTAAATGAACAATTACATTAAATTAAGAAATGTGATAAGCAGGACTTTATCAATGATTTTCAATAGGTTATATACTTACATGATTAACAAATCATTAATTAAGAATATTTCAGATTACAATCACATCAAGCTAATATAAATTAACTTAAACAATCATGATGAATTTCGTTAAATGAAATATATGAATATCAGTTATATCTGTTACTCATGCAGGATGCCAAAAACCACAAACTTAATAGAGGTGAGCTAATGGATTTAGAAAATAAGTTCTCATATCATTTCCCTGATGGAATCATACTTACAGAAGATGGCATTCTTACAAAAGGGAATGAGGAATTTTACATCCCGCCGAAAGAACTCGGTGTATTATTTGTATTGCTTGAATCGGCGGGAAATGTTGTATCCAAAGATGCGATCATCGAATCTGTATGGAAAAATGTAATTGTAAGTGACGAATCCCTTACACGATGCATCTATTCATTAAGATGTATTTTTGAAAGAATTGGCTACAACCGTTGCATTGAAACCATATATAGAAAAGGTTATCGATTCAGTGGGCAAGTATTCAAGATAAAAGAAAATCAAGATAATGCTCCAGGCAGCACTATTGCTTTATTTCCATTTACAATATCTCACAGTAGTCAGGATCCATTAGCGCTTAATCAGGAACTTGTACAACTAATCTCAAATAAAAAAACCGATGATCTCTATATATATCCAATGACTGCAACCCAGTATTGCATAGATAATAAATCTCAGACAGCCTTCCTGGCCAGGTTCAAACCCGATTATTTTGTCACAGGAAGAATCAGCAAATATGATGCTTCAAATAGTTTATATATTGAAGTAATAGATGCAAAAAGTTTTTATCTTATTGCCAGTACACATCTTCAGGCAGATGACATACAAAAAATCTCACACTTTATAATTAGCAACTTATATCTGGCAATGAAGAAACCTAAAGTAGAACCAGGTTTTATGTCCCGACACGTACCTTCTGATAAAAATATTTTATCAGCCGAAATGTCTGCCGGGAAAAATGAACTGAATGAATTCACGCCTGAAAGCATTGCCAATGCAATAACTATATTTGAAAGTGTTAAAAACAAATCTAATGCTCAGTCAATAACCAATGAATGCTATTGCCTGTTGGCTGAATGTCATATGTCTATGGCACTTCATGGTCTATACGAACTTAAACATGCAACTCAAAAAGCATTGGCCTTTATAGATAAGGTATCTGATAAAAATATTTTCGATGGGAATATTTTAGGAATTATGGGACTGATAACCGGTCTTTCCGGACAAACGACTGCATCACGCATTTTTTTTGACCATGCACAGACACAAGTATTAGATGTAGCCTCCTTGTATTACTATAAGACACTGGTAAATATATATAACGAAAGAATTGAAGATGCTATCGCTTGTATAGACCAGTCACTGCTACTTGAACCTAAAAGACATAAAGCCGCTATAATAAAAAAATGCATTGATGTATATGTTTCTACAACACACAATGAAAGAAATGCGTTCTCTTATCACGGAACAGAGAAAGAATATCATTTAGTTATTATCAATAACATTCAAAAATTGAAGCAATTGACAAAAGTTAACAGCATTATTGATTTTAATGCTCAATATGAGGTCGCTTGATCTGCAATAAATATCATAAGCAGAATAGTGCTCTATATTTTGAGCTATACACTCTATTTTTATAGGGGATATTGGATTTATCTACATCTGACGTGAACGTATCAACAATAACGGAAGAATTCGATGACTACGGAAAAAACTGAGAAAGAGAAAAAGTAAGAAACTGGAGCGGGCGAAGGGAATCGAACCCTCGTATAGAGCTTGGGAAGCTCTCGTTCTACCATTGAACTACGCCCGCTTCGAGATGCGTAAGGCATTATAAACCTTACGCTCTCCTAAGCAAGTGCCTTGCTACTGACTGCTGATTAATTCGCCATCAGCACTTTGGCTTGCTACCCTGTGGCGGCAAGTAGCGCAAAGGATCTATTGCCGTAGCACGGTAGCGAATCTGGAAATGTAGCCGCACGGATTCCGCATCAGTACTTCCCATAGTCGCTATCTTTTGCCCGGCTTTAACACTTTGCCCATTGTTCACCAGCATCGTGTCGTTATGGGCATAAGCAGTAATGTAATCTTCACTGTGTTTAATCATTATAAGATTACCGTAACCACGCAGCTGATTACCCACATATACCACTTTCCCGGCACCTGCAGCGTATATTGGCGTCCCGCGTGCCGCCGCAATATCAATCCCTTTATTGCCGCCATCTGCCATTGAGTAAGGCATAATAACCTTTCCGCTCGTTGGCCATAACCAGCAACGTTGCCCAACCGGCGGCCATGAAGATTTCGAAACGGCCGAAGACGGTGTCACTGACGCTGTTTTTGTCGTCGATTTGCCGGTGGATTTACGCGTGCCGTTACTACTTTTTTTCGCCCCACCCAGTTTCAGCTTTTGGCCGATTTCAATGGTATAGGGGGGGGAGATGTCGTTGAGTCGGGCTAGCTCTTTTACGCTGGTTCCCGTGGTGCGTGAAATACGATAAAGCGTATCCCCCCGTTTCACGGTGTAAACGGAGCCGGAATACGTTCCTGTATCTGATGATTTGCTACCCGAGCAGCCAGCCAGAAGCAGCCCTACCGATAACAGCATCACGATACCCAGAGTTTTTTTATTCAGGCGTCCTGCGCTCAAAATCTTTCCTCGCTAAAAAACAAGACGCTATATCATAGCAGCCCCCCGTCAGATCCCCAATCCATTGCGTGGGAACAGGCATGTACGAATCAATAACTGTTAAAGAATCAATTAGCACCGTTGGCAAACATCGGAACCATCCTGATTGACCTCTAATACTCATTTATCACAATGATTTTTATCACGCTCATATTGATAAACTGCACTCACTTTCTTTGCTGATAAAAATGCATCATCCGTAGCGTTTTTTTAACGACATCACACTTCCCCTCTCCCCTCGTGTTTATAGTCGTTTCTGGCGTAATTCTTGCCTGCAAAGACTTAATCATTGCCATAAGAACCAAATGTTCAAATCAAGGGGATTTCTATGGAAGCGCGGGAAGCAACCGCTACAGGTGAATCATGCATGCGCGTCGATGCCATTGCGAAGGTCACCGGGCGGGCACGATATACTGACGATTATGTTATGGCGGGCATGTGTTACGCGAAATATGTACGTAGCCCAATTGCACATGGTTATGCGGTGAGCATTAACGATGAACAAGCCAGAAGTTTACCAGGCGTACTGGCCGTATTTACCTGGGAAGATGTTCCTGATATTTCCTTTGCCACGGCGGGCCATGCCTGGACTCTGGATGAGAATAAACGCGATACCGCCGATCGCGCCCTGTTAACACGCCACGTCCGCCATCATGGCGATGCGGTTGCTATTGTCGTTGCCCGTGATGAACTCACAGCGGAAAAAGCAACGCAACTTGTTCACATCGAATGGCAGGAATTACCCGTCATTACCACGCCAGAAGCGGCACTGGCAGAAGACGCTGCGCCAATCCATAGCGGCGGCAATTTACTGAAACAAAGCACGATGTCGACAGGTAATGTCCAGCAAGCAATCGACGCCGCCGATTATCAGGTGCAGGGGCATTATCAGACGCCGGTCATTCAACATTGTCATATGGAAAGCGTGACCTCATTGGCGTGGATGGAAGACGATTCACGAATTACCATCGTTTCCAGCACCCAAATCCCGCACATTGTCCGCCGCGTTGTCGGTCAGGCGCTGGATATTCCCTGGTCGTGCGTGCGGGTTATCAAGCCCTTTGTCGGCGGTGGTTTTGGTAATAAACAAGATGTACTGGAAGAGCCGATGGCGGCATTTCTGACCAGTAAACTCGGCGGCATTCCGGTGAAAGTTTCCCTAAGCCGCGAAGAGTGTTTTCTGGCGACCCGCACTCGCCACGCTTTTACCATTGACGGACAAATGGGCGTCAACCGCGATGGTACGCTGAAAGGCTATAGCCTGGATGTTCTGTCTAACACCGGCGCTTACGCTTCACACGGTCATTCCATCGCTTCTGCAGGCGGCAATAAAGTTGCTTATCTCTACCCGCGCTGTGCCTATTCTTATAGCTCAAAGACTTGCTATACCAATCTACCCTCAGCGGGTGCGATGCGTGGCTATGGCGCACCGCAGGTGGTTTTTGCTGTTGAATCTATGCTGGATGACGCTGCTGAAGCGCTGGGCATTGACCCGGTTGAAATTCGTTTACGCAATGCCGCCCGCGAAGGCGATACAAATCCACTCACAGGCAAACGCATCTACAGTGCCGGATTGCCAGAGTGCCTGGAAAAAGGGCGGGAAATCTTTGAATGGGAAAAACGCCGTGCAGAGTGCCAGAACCCGCAGGGCAATCTGCGCCGCGGCATTGGCGTCGCCTGTTTTAGCTACACCTCTAACACCTGGCCTGTCGGTGTAGAAATCGCTGGCGCGCGCCTGTTGATGAATCAGGATGGAACCATCAACGTGCAAAGCGGCGCGACGGAAATCGGTCAGGGTGCCGACACGGTGTTCTCGCAAATGGTAGCTGAAACCGTGGGCGTTCCGGTCAGTGATGTACACGTAATTTCGACGCAAGATACCGATATTACGCCATTCGATCCCGGCGCATTTGCCTCACGTCAGAGCTATGTTGCCGCGCCTGCGCTGCGCAGTGCGGCACTGTTATTAAAAGAGAAAATCATCGCTCACGCCGCAGTAATGCTGCATCTGTCGGCGATGAATCTAACCCTGATAAAAGGCCATATCGTACTGGTTGAAAGGCCGAAAGAGGCGTTACTGTCGTTAAAAGACCTGGCAATGGATGCGTTTTATCATCCTGAACGTGGCGGGCAACTTTCTGCCGAAAGCTCGATCAAAACCACCACGAACCCACCTGCGTTTGGCTGTACCTTTGTTGATCTGACAGTCGATATCGCGCTGTGTAAGGTCACCATCAACCGCATCCTCAACGTTCATGATTCGGGCCATATTCTTAATCCGCTGCTGGCTGAAGGTCAGGTTCACGGCGGGATGGGGATGGGCATCGGCTGGGCGCTTTTTGAAGAGATGATCATCGACGCGAAAAGTGGCGTGGTGCGTAACCCAAATTTACTGGATTACAAAATGCCGACCATGCCAGATCTGCCACAACTGGAAAGTGCGTTTGTCGAAATTAATGAACCACAATCTGCATACGGACATAAGTCACTGGGTGAGCCGCCAATTATTCCTGTTGCCGCTGCAATTCGTAATGCGGTGAAGATGGCTACCGGTGTCGCAATCAATACGCTGCCGCTGACACCAAAACGGTTATATGAAGAGTTCCATCTGGCAGGATTGATTTGAGGATAACATCATGTTTGATTTTGCTTCTTACCATCGCGCAACGACCGTTGCCGATGCAACCAACCTGCTGGCTCAAAATCCGCAGGCCAAACTGCTCGCCGGTGGCACTGACGTACTGATTCAACTCCACCATCACAATGATCGCTATCGCCATATTGTTGATATCCACAATCTGGCGGAGCTTCGGGGAATTACGCTGGCGGAAGATGGTGCACTACGCATCGGCTCTGCGACGACCTTTACTCAGTTAATAGAAAATCAGTTAACGCAACATCATCTCCCGGCATTATGCGCTGCGGCTTCGTCTATTGCCGGCCCGCAAATCCGTAACGTCGCGACCTACGGCGGAAATATTTGCAACGGCGCCACCAGCGCAGATTCAGCCACGCCAACGCTGATTTACGACGCGAAGCTGGAAATCCATTCACCGCGTGGGGTCCGTTTCGTCTCGATTAATGGTTTTCATACCGGACCAGGCAAGGTTTCCCTTGAGCATGATGAAATTCTGGTCGCGTTTCATTTTCCTCCGCAGCCAAAAGAACACGCAGGTAGCGCACATTATAAATATGCCATGCGCGATGCGATGGATATTTCAACAATCGGGTGTGCCGCTCACTGTCGATTGAACAACGGCTACTTCAGCGAGTTGCATCTGGCATTTGGTGTTGCCGCACCAACGCCGATTCGCTGCCAACATGCCGAACAGGCTGCGCAAAATGCGCCATTAAACCAGCAAACACTGGAGGCCATCTGCGAATCTGTCCTGCAAGATGTCGCACCGCGTTCTTCATGGCGAGCAAGTAAAGAGTTCCGTCTGCATCTCATTCAGACGATGACCAAAAAAGTGATTAGCGAAGCCGTCGCTGCGGCGGGGGGAAAATTGCAATGAATCACAGCGAAAGTATTACTATTGAATGCATCATTAACGATATGCCTTTTCAGCTTCACGCCGCGCCAGGCATGCCGCTTTCGGAACTGCTCCGCGAACAAGGGCTGCTTAGTGTCAAACAAGGATGCTGCGTTGGTGAATGCGGTGCCTGTACGGTGTTGGTTGACGGAACCGCGATAGACAGCTGCTTATACCTGGCCGCATGGGCTGAAGGAAAACAGATCCGCACGCTGGAAGGCGAAGCGAAAGGCGGCAAACTTTCTCATGTACAACAGGCTTATGCGAAATCTGGCGCTGTACAGTGTGGTTTTTGTACGCCGGGGCTTATTATGGCCACTACGGCAATGCTGGCAAAACCTCGAGAGAAACCGTTAACCATTACGGAAATTCGCCGTGGCTTGGCCGGGAATCTGTGTCGCTGTACCGGATATCAAATGATTGTGAATACTGTTCTGGACTGTGAAGAAACGAAGTAAAACGCAATCCGGCCTGAATTCAGGCCGGATTTTTTGATGACTATGCGCTTAACAATTCATATTTCTTAATTTTACGAT
Source organism: Escherichia sp. E13S3 (assembly GCF_004212325.1). Taxonomy (NCBI): domain Bacteria; kingdom Pseudomonadati; phylum Pseudomonadota; class Gammaproteobacteria; order Enterobacterales; family Enterobacteriaceae; genus Escherichia; species Escherichia sp. E13S3. The sequence goes on along the minus strand of NZ_RHJR01000002.1, from coordinate 122,523 downwards.
AAAGCGTGGCGATGCCAATACCAAGCTCATCAGCGACTTGCTTCTTACTGTTATGCCGTGAGAGCGCTTCGCGAATCATCTGCTTTTCCATCTCCTCCAGCGCTGTGCCGCCAGCATCATCAAGAGCCAAATGTGCCTCGCTGGCTTCTGGCATCTCACTTTGCTCCGCCGTACCGTTATTAACCAGATTTGGTGGTAGTAGCGTACTGTCGATGACTTCGCCCGAAGGAACGACGTTGACCAGATACTCCATCAAATTACTTAACTCTCGCAGGTTTCCTGGCCAACGATGCTTACGCAGTAACTCAACAACATCGGGAGCAATACCCGGGTAAACCGATCCCAGACGACGGGTATGGAGATGTAAAAAGTAATGCACCAGCAGTTCAATATCTTCCTGACGCTCACGTAGCGCTGGCAGAGTGATAGGAATAACGTTAAGTCGGTAGAAAAGATCTTCGCGGAATTTACCTTCGGCTATGAACTGAGCCAGATTCTGGTTTGTTGCAGAAATGATGCGGATGTCGACCTGTATTGGGCTACTGGCGCCAATAGGCAGGATCTCACGCGCTTCAATCGCCCGCAGCAGTTTTGCCTGAAGCATTAAAGGCATATCGCCAATTTCATCAAGAAACAGCGTTCCCGTGTTTGCTGCCTGAATCAGCCCTGTTTTACCGTTGGTAGAAGCGCCAGTAAATGCGCCTTTAACATAACCGAACAGCTCACTCTCCAGAAGCTGCTCCGGAATCGCCGCGCAGTTGATAGCGATAAAGGGTTTGTTCCGTCGCCCACTCAACTTATGAATAGCACGGGCCACCACTTCTTTTCCGGTCCCGCTTTCACCAACGACCATGACGCTGGAGGGGCTAGGTGCGATGCGGCTAATCAGCCGTTTTAATTGCCGCATAACACGGCACTCGCCAACCAATTGTTCAATATGCGGTTCATCAGATGCATTTGCCACGGAAAAACTGGTATGGGATTGGTGAAACGCCATTAAAAATAGCTGTCGTCCCTGAATGTTATGCAACTGACCAATTATCAATTCACTTTTATCATCCCACGAGACAATATGTTGCATATGTCCATGAGTAAAATTACTCTCAAATGTTAATGGCCTGAAACGGATAAGTTTCCCAACCATATTATTTTGCACAACGCCAAGTGTTTTTAATGCAGTCTGATTAACGAACTGAACACGATTTTCCTCATCAATAACTAATACACCTTGATCCATATTATCGATCATGGTAGCAAATATTTTACTGATGTTATCTCCCGGCCCCTGATCTTCCAGGAGTTTCGAGACAAAAATAGTCGATATATGGCGAACGTAATCTGAAAATTCGCGTAAATTATCACTGATATGTTCTTGTTGCTCATGAGTAACCGCAATCAAACTTATCACTCCGACACAACGATCCTGCAGAATAACGGGCGTCCCCAGGAATGCCTTCTCACGACAACTCTCTTTACTGTCGCAGCCTTCACAAAGGGGATCGAAGCGAGAATGTGTCACGACCTTTTCGGTTTTTGTTTCGAGGACATAGCGGAGCAAGCGTGAGTTGCCACTCAACTGGCGACCAAGAAATTTCCCATATGCGCCGGTTCCAGCGACGCGACACAAGTTTTCATCAACGATCTCAACCTCAAGCTGCAAAACGCTGGCTAGCATTCTGGCAAAACGCTGAATTGTTGGTTGAATTTGCATCAAAACTGACTGCGTATTAGCAAGCTCCATAGCTTTACCTTCCAGAATCACTTAAAAGTCGATCATTGAAGACGTTGATGGTTCACAGATCATAACGATATTAACTCAGGCAAAAATCGCTTTGCTAAAAACATAAGATTTTTATCACTTTCTAATGAAATTATGGAAGTGATATCACATTTCTATATCAATATGAGAATTACGGGAGTGAGTTTATCAAACTGACGAGTTTTCACCTGTCCCTTTATCTTATTTCTGATACTTAGCAGCAAATAAATAACTGCGTTAAAAAAGCCAAACGTTTCCGTATATTTTTAACTTCCGTAGTGTGGCGATAATTTGTGATCAATCCCACATATCCCCTGTCAGATTAGCGTTTCGTGACCGCGTAGATAATTCTGGCATGTTTATTGTTAGTCCCTGGTATAGCTGTGAAAACACCAATCACTTTGGCAAGTCACAGTGAAATAAACCACTTTGCCTGTCATTCCACTACCGGGACTTTATGATGAAAACTGTTAATGAGCTGATTAAGGATATCAATTCGCTGACCTCTCACCTGCACGAGAAAGATTTTTTGTTAACGTGGGAACAGACGCCAGATGAACTGAAACAAGTACTGGACGTTGCCGCAGCATTAAAAGCACTGCGTGCCGAAAACATCTCTACCAAAGTCTTTAATAGTGGATTAGGTATTTCCGTATTCCGCGATAACTCCACCCGTACCCGTTTCTCTTATGCTTCCGCACTTAACCTGCTCGGCCTTGCACAGCAGGATCTCGATGAAGGTAAATCACAGATTGCGCACGGCGAAACTGTCCGTGAAACCGCTAATATGATCTCCTTCTGCGCTGACGCTATCGGTATTCGTGACGATATGTATCTGGGCGCGGGTAACGCCTATATGCGTGAAGTTGGCGCGGACCTCGACGACGGCTATAAGCAAGGCGTACTGCCGCAGCGCCCGGCTTTAGTTAACCTGCAATGCGATATTGACCATCCGACTCAATCAATGGCTGACCTGGCATGGTTACGTGAACACTTTGGTTCGCTGGAAAACCTGAAAGGTAAAAAAATCGCCATGACCTGGGCCTACTCCCCAAGCTACGGTAAACCGCTGTCTGTACCACAAGGCATCATCGGTCTGATGACCCGCTTCGGTATGGATGTCACCCTTGCCCATCCAGAAGGTTACGACCTGATCCCAGATGTCGTTGAAGTCGCTAAAAACAATGCTAAAGCCTCCGGCGGCAGCTTCCGTCAGGTAACAAGCATGGAAGAAGCATTCAAAGACGCTGACATCGTTTATCCGAAGTCCTGGGCACCTTACAAAGTGATGGAAGAGCGTACTGAACTGCTGCGCGCGAACGATCACGAAGGACTGAAAGCGCTGGAAAAACAGTGTCTGGCACAGAACGCACAGCACAAAGACTGGCATTGTACTGAAGAGATGATGGAGCTGACCCGTGATGGCGAAGCTCTGTATATGCACTGCCTGCCAGCCGATATCAGCGGCGTATCCTGCAAAGAAGGTGAAGTCACTGAAGGCGTATTCGAAAAATACCGTATCGCGACCTACAAAGAAGCCAGCTGGAAGCCATACATCATCGCCGCGATGATCCTGTCCCGTAAATATTCCAAACCAGGCGCACTGCTCGAACAACTGCTTAAAGAAGCGCAAGAACGCGTGAAATAACCCCCTCGGGCCGATCGACAGGTCGGCTCTCTATTTCCAGAGGCCAAAAGGATAGGATATGTCCGTTTTCTCATTGAAGATTGATATCGCCGATAACAAATTTTTCAACGGCGAAACATCACCGCTCTTTTCGCAAAGCCAGGCAAAACTGGCGCGCCAGTTCCACCAGAAAATTGCTGGCTATCGCCCAACACCGCTTTGTGCGCTGGACGATCTCGCAAACCTTTTTGGTGTGAAGAAAATTCTCGTTAAGGACGAATCAAAACGATTCGGTCTGAACGCCTTCAAAATGCTCGGCGGTGCGTACGCCATCGCTCAATTATTGTGCGAAAAATATCATCTTGATATCGAAACGCTGTCATTCGAGCATCTGAAAAATGCCATCGGCGAAAAAATGACATTCGCTACAACGACCGACGGCAACCACGGGCGCGGTGTTGCCTGGGCAGCACAGCAACTCGGTCAGAACGCGGTAATTTACATGCCGAAAGGTTCTGCTCAGGAACGCGTTGACGCCATTCTGAACCTCGGAGCCGAGTGCATCGTCACTGACATGAACTATGACGATACCGTTCGCCTGACCATGCAACACGCGCAGCAACACGGCTGGGAAGTGGTGCAAGATACCGCCTGGGAAGGTTACACCAAAATTCCAACCTGGATCATGCAGGGCTACGCCACTCTGGCAGATGAAGCCGTCGAGCAAATGCGTGAAATGGGCGTAACACCAACTCACGTTCTGCTGCAAGCCGGTGTCGGCGCTATGGCCGGCGGCGTACTAGGTTATCTGGTGGATATTTACACCCCGCAAAATCTGCACAGCATCATTGTTGAACCTGACAAAGCTGACTGTATTTATCGCTCCGGCGTCAAAGGTGACATCGTCAACGTTGGCGGCGATATGGCCACGATTATGGCGGGCCTGGCTTGCGGCGAACCTAACCCTCTGGGCTGGGAAATCTTACGTAACTGTGCCACCCAATTTATCTCCTGTCAGGACAGCGTTGCCGCATTAGGTATGCGTGTGCTGGGTAATCCGTACGGCAACGATCCACGCATCATTTCTGGTGAATCTGGCGCTGTCGGTTTGGGCATTCTCGCGGCTGTTCATTATCACCCGCAACGTCAAAGCCTGATGGAAAAACTGGCGCTGAACAAAGATGCCGTCGTCCTGGTTATCAGCACCGAAGGCGACACCGACGTGAAGCACTACCGCGAAGTTGTCTGGGAAGGCAAACACTCTGTAGCACCTTAATCACCCTATTGGAACAACTCCCCGCCAAACGGGGAGTAAAAAATCTGGAGAAAAATAATGGCTAAGAATATTCCATTCAAACTGATTCTTGAAAAAGCAAAAGATTACCAGGCAGACATGACTCGCTTCCTGCGCGATATGGTTGCTATTCCCAGTGAAAGCTGCGACGAAAAACGTGTAGTACATCGTATTAAAGAAGAGATGGAAAAAGTCGGCTTCGATAAAGTTGAAATCGATCCGATGGGTAACGTTCTCGGCTATATCGGCCACGGTCCGCGTCTGGTTGCGATGGACGCTCACATCGACACCGTAGGAATTGGTAACATCAAAAACTGGGAATTCGACCCGTACGAAGGCATGGAAACCGACGAGCTGATCGGTGGCCGTGGTACTTCCGACCAGGAAGGCGGCATGGCATCAATGGTTTATGCCGGTAAGATCATTAAAGACCTCGGTCTGGAAGATGAATACACCTTGCTCGTTACCGGTACGGTACAGGAAGAAGACTGCGACGGTCTGTGCTGGCAGTACATTATTGAACAATCCGGCATTCGCCCGGAATTTGTGGTCAGTACCGAACCAACCGACTGCCAGGTATATCGTGGTCAGCGCGGTCGTATGGAAATTCGCATTGATGTTCAGGGCGTTAGCTGCCATGGTTCAGCACCAGAACGCGGTGATAACGCCATTTTCAAAATGGGTCCGATTCTTGGCGAATTACAAGAACTGTCCCAACGTCTGGGCTATGACGAATTCCTCGGCAAAGGTACTCTGACTGTTTCCGAAATTTTCTTCACCTCACCAAGTCGTTGCGCAGTAGCAGACAGCTGTGCCGTTTCCATCGACCGTCGCCTGACCTGGGGCGAAACCTGGGAAGGCGCGCTGGATGAAATCCGCGCCCTGCCTGCGGTACAGAAAGCCAATGCTGTCGTTTCTATGTACAACTACGACCGTCCGTCCTGGACTGGCCTGGTTTACCCAACCGAATGCTACTTCCCGACCTGGAAAGTGGAAGAAGATCATTTCACCGTTAAAACGCTGGTGAATGCCTACGAAGGTCTGTTTGGCAAAGCACCGGTCGTTGATAAGTGGACGTTCTCAACTAACGGCGTATCCATCATGGGCCGTCACGGCATTCCGGTCATCGGCTTTGGACCGGGTAAAGAACCTGAAGCACACGCGCCAAACGAAAAAACCTGGAAATCTCACTTGGTGACCTGTGCCGCTATGTACGCTGCAATCCCGTTAAGCTGGCTGGCAACAGAATAATTACTCTTCACCTATTTCCCTCCGGTTCGCCGGAGGGTTTTTTGGAGTTTGCTATGCGCGTATTGATCAAAAACGGCACTGTCGTTAACGCAGATGGACAAGCCAAACAGGACTTGCTGATTGAAAGCGGTATTGTCCGCCAGTTAGGCAAAGATATTTCGCCGCAACTCCCCTGTGAAGAAATTGATGCCACTGGCTGTTACATTTTCCCTGGCGGCGTAGATGTCCATACACATTTCAATATTGATGTCGGCATCGCGCGCAGTTGTGATGATTTTTTTACCGGTACCCGCGCAGCCGCGTGTGGCGGTACAACAACCATTATTGATCATATGGGATTTGGCCCGAATGGCTGCCGATTACGCCATCAACTGGAAGTTTATCGTGGTTATGCCGCCCATAAAGCGGTCATCGACTACAGCTTCCACGGTGTTATCCAGCATATTAATCACGCCATCCTCGACGAAATTCCGATGATGGTCGAAGAAGGGCTGAGCAGTTTTAAACTCTATTTAACCTATCAATACAAACTCAACGATGATGAAGTCCTACAGGCATTACGCCGCCTGCATGAATCCGGCGCGCTGACCACTGTACACCCAGAAAATGACGCCGCAATCGCCAGTAAGCGAGCGGAGTTTATCGCCGCTGGGTTAACCGCGCCGCGCTACCACGCCTTGAGCCGACCTCTGGAATGCGAAGCCGAAGCCATCGCCAGAATGATTAACCTGGCACAAATTGCCGGTAACGCCCCGCTCTATATCGTGCACTTGTCTAACGGCTTAGGTCTGGATTATCTGCGCCTTGCTCGCGCGAATCACCAGCCAGTCTGGGTTGAAACCTGCCCGCAATATCTCCTGCTGGACGAACGCAGTTACGATACAGAAGATGGCATGAAGTTCATTCTTAGCCCACCGCTGCGCAACGCTCGCGAGCAGGACAAGCTGTGGTGTGGCATCAGCGATGGTGCGATTGACGTGGTGGCGACCGATCACTGCACCTTCTCGATGGCCCAGCGCCAGCAAATTTCTAAAGGCGATTTCAGCCGCTGCCCAAATGGCTTGCCCGGTGTGGAAAATCGCATGCAGTTGCTGTTCTCCAGTGGCGTAATGACGGGACGTATCACACCGGAGCGTTTTGTTGAATTAACCAGTGCGATGCCCGCAAGGCTGTTTGGCCTGTGGCCACAAAAAGGATTATTAGCACCCGGTTCCGATGGCGACGTGGTGATTATCGACCCACGCCAGAGCCAACAAATTCAGCACCGCCATCTCCACGACAACGCCGACTACTCTCCCTGGGAGGGTTTTACCTGTCAGGGCGCAATTGTCAGAACCTTATCCCGTGGTGAGACGATTTTCTGTGACGGCACCTTTACAGGCAAAGCCGGACGAGGACGTTTCCTGCGACGCAAACCGTTTGTCCCTCCCGTGCTCTAACCACTGCCAGGGATCTATACACAATCAAGAATGATGAGTGAGGAAAAATGAGTAAGAAAATTGTTCTCGCCCTCGGCGGGAATGCGCTGGGCGACGATCTGGCCGGACAAATGAAAGCGGTAAAAATTACGTCTCAGGCAATTGTTGATTTAATTGCCCAGGGACATGAAGTTATCGTCACTCATGGTAATGGACCGCAGGTAGGCATGATTAACCAGGCATTCGAAGCCGCTGCAAAAACTGAAGCGCATTCACCGATGCTGCCAATGTCTGTCTGTGTTGCGTTGAGTCAGGGATATATTGGTTACGATCTGCAAAACGCCTTAAGAGAAGAACTGCTTTCTCGTGGCATTAATAAACCCGTTGCAACGCTGGTTACCCAGGTCGAAGTCGACGCTAACGATCCGGCCTTCCTCAACCCAACCAAACCGATCGGTTCGTTCTTTACCGAGCAGGAAGCAGAGCAACTGACAAAACAGGGCTATACCCTGAAAGAAGATGCGGGTCGCGGCTATCGTCGTGTCGTTGCTTCGCCTAAGCCGGTAGATATTGTTGAAAAAGAGACAGTTAAAGCGCTGGTAGATGCAGGACAGGTTGTGATCACCGTTGGCGGTGGCGGTATTCCTGTAATTCGAGAAGGTAACCATCTGCGCGGCGCCAGTGCGGTTATCGATAAAGACTGGGCCAGCGCCCGTTTAGCAGAAATGATCGATGCCGATATGCTGATCATTCTGACTGCTGTAGAAAAAGTGGCGATTAACTTCGGTAAAGAGAATGAGCAGTGGCTCGATCGCCTGTCATTGGCCGATGCAGAACGCTTTATCGAAGAAGGGCATTTTGCAAAAGGTTCTATGCTGCCGAAAGTGGAAGCCGCCGCATCATTTGCCCGCTCTCGCGCAGGTCGCGAAGCACTGATTACCGTGTTGAGCAAAGCGAAAGAAGGGATTGAAGGCAAAACCGGAACGGTGATTTCTCAGTAATTTATTGGCCGGGTGGCGATGCCATTCGGCCAAAGATTGTTAACAAAGTGCGCGTTATTGATGCCGGATGCGGCGTGAACGCCTTACTCAGTCTATAAAACATCTAATATTCAATTAATTGCAAAGCACTTGTAGGCCTGATAAGCGCAGCGCATCAGGCAATTTAGCGTTTATCATCAGTCTCAAGGCCGGGTGGGTAATACCATCCGGCCATTTTCATTTAAGCTACTTCCAGCACTTCTTTCGTCGCTTTAACGCCCTGATGCATCAACATCATTAACGCCTCAAGTACGCCACCACCAATCGCTCGGGCTTTGTCAGAAACGCTGGTGAAATCAGCCGTTTCACCACGAGGATCGATATCACCGATTTTAAAGCCACCGACTACCGCCAGCCCGTCGTTAAGTAAACCACGCACCATTCCCGCCAACGGCGCTTTTATTTCATGCTCACCAATCCAGGCAATAACATCGCCTTCTTGCACCAGATCGCCTAACTTCACGTTGGAACGCATGATACCTGCCGCCGGAGCGCGAATAACTCGCCGGGTGGTATGCCCCATAATATTGCCGGGAACGCCAGTATTCTCCTGTGCGCAACCTGAGTAAATAACCTGTCCCAACCAATGCCCACGATTTGTTTCAATCACCGCATGACAATCTTTACCTGCGGTAAAGCCCGGCCCAAGCGCGATCGTCACTGGAGCCATATCTGCACGCGTACCCAAATTCTGTTTCGCCAGAATAGCGTCCACCACGCAAAGTGGTTTCAGCTCATCAAGCAGTAAACAGTCGGGGTCTACCATCACGGGAATAAACCCGCGTTCAGTCAGTTTCATCGCCTCTGCAGAGCTGGTTGCCAGTCGGGCGGTGACACCTTCAACCATCATTTCGCCGTCGAACACGGCCTGGGCAAACGCCACGGTACAGCGAATCACCGTCGGTTTTTCCACTTCCAGCATGATCACTTTGAACCCCGCATGATACAGACGCAGCGCCACACCACTGGCGATATCCCCCGCGCCGCGAATTACCACCAGCTGGTGTCCGGAAGGATGAGAAGGTTTCATCATCAGCCCGCCCGGCGCATTATTTTTCACCTGTAATATTTCTGCCAGTACACTGATAGCGATCTCCTGCGGCGTTTCGGCACCAATGTTGTAGCCCACCGGTGCGTGCAAACGGGCAATATGTTCTTCAGCCACGCCTTTCTCACGCAACTGACGCAGGAAAAGCTGAACCTTGCGGCGACTTGCCAGCAACCCCAACCATGCAATGGGCTGTTCAATGAGTTTATCGAGGGCTTCACGATCCTGATTATTTGTGGCAATCAGGACAAAATTATCAGGGCGAATCTCCAGTGCTTCCGCTGCCGCGCCAAACGACTCAGCATGAACAAGCGCAGTTGATGGCGGGAAAAGTTCAGGATTCAGGCTTTCGCGATAAATATCGGCAACAGCAATATCAAACCCCAGCAGTGCTGCGCTTTGGGCTATCGCCCGGTTAACATGCCCCGCGCCGATCAACACCAGCCGGGGTCGCATACCATGTACGCTGATAAACACTGACATTGCGCCTCCGCAATCTGACCCGACGGCATCCGCGCCGTTACGCGCCATGCGTCCATGGAATAATCGCGGCTTACGTTCCTGCAATGCCTGTAGTGACTCTTCAATCACCTTCCGCTCAACCATTCCGCCACCAATTGTGCCGACGATTGAACCATCGGCGCGCACTAACATTTGTGCAGAATGGCGGGGAGTAGAGCCTCGGCTATCTACAATTTGCGCCATCGCAAACGGACAATTTTGCTCTTCGAGTTTTGCAGCCTCTGTGAAAATATTCATACCAACCTCAATGGATATCCTTTCAGTAACCCGCAATATCCGGGCCGCTAATTCACAAATCTGCGCGCGATTGCAGGATGTTCTTGTATATCGCCCAGCCAGATTGCCTCTACGTCATGTTGTTGCAGCGGCTGAAGTAGCTCGCTTTGCGCAATCGCATTCTCACATTGAGAAAAACGGTTAATGAACCAGATTCGTCGACAGCCTTGTGGTACGTTTTTAAACGCGCCCTGAGGGTGACGAACCAGCGCAACGAGATCGCTCAGTTGCAAGGTTGCATCAGGTGTTAACCCGGTAATATCAGCAAACTGCGACCAGCGATGGACATTTTCCGTGCCAACTTGCGCGCCCAAAATATGCCCTCCCATCACAGCAATCACGCAGCAACTGCTTTTGGGTATGCAAGGTTCGTGCTCATCAGGCGCTTTTAACGGCATTCCACGCGAGCCATCTGCCTCAATGAGAATTACGTCACACTCTGGTCGTTGCACCAGTGCATCAATCACTTCTGGCGTAAATCCCTGCACTTTTCCCTGGTTCGCTTTCCAGCGGTGAAAACAAAATGAAATGGGGAATTTGAGAGACGAGCGAGGAAGCATGGCGGGATCACGGCAGATAACCACGGGCCAGTGTGAATCTGGCATAAACATATGTGTGGTCGTAGTGATCAACACGCGCCTACCGATGGACTGAAATAACTGCGCCAGCCAAAAAAGCAGGCTGGTTTTCCCCCCTGCGCCAACAACAGAAATCACTGTGGGGTGTTTCTGCGCGCCTAAATCAATGAATAACGCCGATGGGTCAATTATACTTTTCACGAGTCTTCATGGACCTCTCTGGGGTAAGCACGCATTAATCAGGGAGTAACACATTTCCAGGCGTTATTAGCCCATATAATAATGGAACCACTATGTCAGCCATCGACTGTATAATTACCGCGGCCGGATTATCATCAAGAATGGGGCAATGGAAAATGATGTTACCCTGGCAACAGGGAACAATTCTTGACGCGAGTATCAAAAATGCGTTGCAGTTTTGTAGCCGAATTATTTTAGTCACTGGTTATCGCGGCAATGAACTGCATAATCGCTACGCTAGCCATAGCAACATTACTATTATCTACAATCCAGATTATGCGCAGGGGTTACTGACTTCGGTAAAAGCCGCAGCGCCAGCGGTACAAACAGAACATTGTTTTCTCACTCATGGTGATATGCCAACCATCAACAGAGATATCTTCCTAAAAATCTGGAAGTTACGAAACAACGGAGCCATACTCCCGCTCCATCATGGTACGCCTGGCCATCCGATTTTAGTGTCAAAATCCTGCCTGATGCAGGCGGTCAAACAACCTAATGTTACCCATATGCGCCAGGCATTACTCATGGGCGAACATTATTTCGTCGAAATGGAAAATGAAGAAATAATTTTAGATATTGATACTCCAAATGACTTTATTAATGCACAAAAAAAGTATACTAAAATTTAGAAAAGCCAGTTAAACGATTGCGTTCAAATATTAAATCCACTCAGTACTTCTTTATCATAATGATACAGAATCACTGATTTTGAGAAATGAGAAAAAGTGATAAAACTCCTGACAACAATAATACCCAGGAGTGATTTTAATTCTCATTTGACACCTGTGAGATCATTCACAAAAGTCCCTTAAGTTTCGAGGCGCTTCACATTTTTTTATATTTCCTGGCGAACATGGCAAGAGTGGTGTGATTGTTGCTCTATCCCCCTAAACCACCGGATTTCTCAATACCGGTCACTCAATGATATCTGTGTAAGCTAAGGAGAGGGTTATGGGGGATATTATGCGTCCCATTCCGTTTGAGGAACTTTTGACGCGCATATTTGATGAATACCAACAACAACGCTCAATCTTTGGTATTCCCGAGCAACAGTTTTACTCACCCGCAAAAGGTAAATCTGTCGGTGTTTTCGGTGAAACCTGTGCGACACCAGTCGGCCCCGCCGCAGGTCCGCACACGCAACTCGCACAAAACATCGTCACGTCCTGGCTGACTGGCGGACGCTTCATCGAACTTAAAACAGTACAAATCCTCGATCGTCTGGAGCTGGAAAAGCCCTGTATCGACGCCGAAGACGAGTGTTTTAACACCGAATGGTCCACCGAATTTACCCTGCTTAAAGCGTGGGATGAATACCTCAAAGCCTGGTTCGCCCTGCATCTTCTCGAAGCTATGTTCCAGCCGTCCGAGTCCGGTAAATCATTCATCTTTAATATGAGCGTCGGTTACAACCTCGAAGGCATTAAACAACCACCCATGCAGCAGTTCATCGATAATATGATGGACGCATCTACACATCCGAAGTTTGCACAATACCGCGATACGCTTCATAAACTACTCCAGGATGACGCATTTTTAGCCCGCCACGGTTTGCAGGAAAAACGTGAAAGCTTGCAGGCCTTATCGGCACGTATCCCCACCAGCATGGTACAAGGCGTTACCCTCTCCACGATGCACGGCTGCCCTCCACATGAAATCGAAGCCATTTGCCGTTACATGCTGGAAGAAAAAGAGCTCAATACCTTCGTGAAACTCAACCCGACTTTATTGGGTTACGCGCGAGTGCGCGAGATTCTCGATAGCTGTGGTTTCGATTACATTGGCTTAAAAGAAGAGTCATTTGATCACGATCTCAAGCTAACCCAGGCGCTGGAAATGCTGGAACGCCTGATGGCGCTGGCGAAAGAAAAATCGCTCGGCTTTGGCGTCAAACTGACTAACACCCTCGGCACCATCAACAATAAAGGCGCACTGCCTGGCGAAGAGATGTATATGTCCGGGCGTGCGCTGTTCCCGCTCTCCATCAATGTCGCAGCAGTTCTTTCCCGCGCCTTTGACGGCAAACTGCCCATCTCTTATTCCGGTGGCGCCAGCCAGTTAACTATCCGCGATATTTTCGATACGGGTATTCGCCCGATAACCATGGCAACTGACCTGCTGAAACCTGGTGGCTATCTGCGCTTAAGCGCTTGCATGCGCGAACTGGAAGGGGCAGACGCCTGGGGGCTTAACTGTGTTGACGTCGAACGGTTGAACAGGCTGGCAGCAGATGCGCTAACTATGGAATACACCCAGAAACACTGGAAGCCAGAAGAGCGTATTGAAGTGGCAGAAGACCTGCCACTGACCGACTGCTACGTTGCCCCCTGTGTTACTGCTTGTGCCATCAAACAGGATATTCCGGAATATATTCGCCTGCTGGGCGAACATCGCTATGCCGACGCGCTGGAACTTATCTACCAACGCAACGCCCTGCCCGCGATTACCGGCCATATTTGCGATCACCAGTGCCAGTACAACTGTACTCGTCTGGATTACGACAGTGCGTTGAATATCCGCGAACTGAAAAAAGTCGCCCTGGAAAAAGGCTGGGATGAATATAAGCAACGCTGGCACAAACCAGCCGGTTCCGGGTCACGCCATCCGGTTGCCGTGATTGGTGCCGGTCCGGCGGGTCTGGCTGCAGGTTACTTCCTTGCCAGAGCAGGCCATCCGGTCACGCTGTTTGAACGCGAAGCTAACGCGGGCGGCGTGGTGAAAAATATTATTCCGCAGTTCCGTATTCCGGCTGAGTTAATTCAGCACGATATCGATTTTGTCGCCGATCACGGCGTGAAATTTGAGTACGGTTGCTCGCCGGACCTGACCGTCGAACAGTTAAAAAATCAGGGTTTCCACTACGTTCTGATTGCCACAGGTACTGATAAAAATAGCGGTGTGAAACTGGCGGGCGACAACCAGAATGTCTGGAAATCTCTCCCCTTCCTGCGCGAGTACAACAAGGGTACTGCGCTCAAGCTGGGCAAACATGTGGTGGTTGTCGGGGCGGGTAACACCGCAATGGACTGCGCCCGTGCGGCATTACGCGTGCCTGGCGTTGAAAAAGCAACCGTCGTTTACCGTCGTTCATTACAAGAGATGCCTGCGTGGCGCGAAGAGTATGAAGAAGCACTGCACGATGGCGTGGAGTTCCGTTTCCTGAACAATCCTGAACGTTTCGATGCTGATGGCACCTTAACGTTGCGCGTCATGTCACTTGGCGAACCTGATGAGAAAGGTCGTCGCCGCCCGGTAGAAACCAACGAAACGGTAACACTGCACGTAGACAGTTTGATTACCGCCATTGGCGAACAACAGGATACTGAAGCCCTGAATACGATGGGCGTGCCGCTGGACAACAACGGCTGGCCAGACGTCGACCATAACGGTGAAACCCGCCTGACTAATGTCTTTATGATCGGCGACGTACAGCGCGGACCTTCCTCCATTGTCGCGGCTGTCGGCACAGCTCGTCGGGCATCGGATGCCATTCTTAGCCGGGAAAATATCCGTTCACACCAAAGCGATAAATACTGGAACAACGTCAACCCGACGGAAATCTACCAACGCAAAGGCGATATCTCTGTCACCCAGGTCGACAGCGATGATCGTGACGCGTTTGTCGCTCAGGAAGCCGCACGTTGTCTTGAATGTAACTACGTTTGCAGCAAGTGTGTGGATGTCTGCCCGAACCGCGCCAACGTGTCAATTGCGGTCCCTGGATTCCAGAACCGTTTCCAGACACTGCACCTGGACGCCTACTGCAACGAATGCGGCAACTGCGCCCAGTTCTGTCCGTGGAACGGTAAACCGTACAAAGACAAAATCACCGTCTTTAGCCTGTCGCAAGACTTTGATAACAGCAGCAACCCAGGCTTCCTGGTGGAAGATTGCCGAGTACGCGTGCGTCTGAATAACCAAAGCTGGGTGTTAAACATCGACAGCGAAGGCCAGTTCAACAACGTACCGCCAGAGCTGAACGATATGTGCCGCATCATTAGCCATGTCCACCAGCATCATCATTATCTGCTGGGCCGCGTGGAGGTGTAATCATGTTGATTCTGAAGAATGTCACCGCAGTACAGCTACACCCGGCGAAAGTGCAGGAAGGCGTCGATATCGCCATCGAAAATGATGTGATTATCGCTATCGGTAACGCCCTGACACACCGCTACCCTGAAGCCAACTACAAAGAGATGCATGGCCGGATTGTAATGCCGGGGATTGTCTGCTCGCACAACCATTTTTACTCGGGGCTTTCCCGCGGAATTATGGCAAACATCGCCCCCTGCCCGGACTTCATCTCGACGCTGAAAAACCTGTGGTGGCGGCTCGATCGCGCCCTTGATGAAGAATCTCTCTACTACAGCGGACTGATTTGTTCACTGGAAGCAATCAAGAGCGGATGTACATCGGTTATCGATCACCATGCTTCTCCGGCGTATATCGGCGGGTCGCTCTCAACGCTGCGCAACGCATTTTTAAAAGTTGGCCTGCGCGCGATGACCTGTTTTGAAACCACTGACCGTAACAACGGCATTAAAGAGTTACAAGAAGGGGTAGAAGAAAATATCCGCTTCGCCCGTCAGATTGATGATGCGAAGAAAGCGGCAACCGAGCCGTATCTGGTAGAAGCGCATATCGGCGCTCACGCTCCGTTTACCGTGCCAGATGCTGGGCTGGAAATGCTGCGCGAAGCAGTGAAAGCTACCGGGCGAGGTTTACACATTCACGCCGCTGAAGACCTTTACGACGTTTCTCACAGTCACCACTGGTACGGCAAAGACCTGCTGGTACGGCTGGCAGAATACGATCTCATCGACAACAAAACGCTGGTTGCTCACGGACTTTATTTGTCGAAAGAAGATATTGCTCTGCTCAATCAGCGCGATGCGTTCCTAGTGCATAACGCCCGTTCCAACATGAACAACCACGTCGGCTACAACCATCACCTTAGCGACATCCGCAATCTGGCGTTGGGAACCGACGGCATTGGTTCAGACATGTTTGAAGAGATGAAATTTGCCTTCTTTAAACATCGCGATGCGGGTGGTCCGCTATGGCCTGACAGTTTTGCCAAAGCCCTGACTAACGGCAACGAACTGATAAGCCGCAACTTTGGCGCGAAATTTGGCCTCCTGGAAGCCGGTTATAAAGCAGATTTAACCATTTGCGATTACAACTCGCCGACGCCGCTGCTGGCAGAAAATATCGCCGGACATATCGCCTTTGGTATGGGGTCAGGCAGCGTTCACAGCGTGATGGTCAACGGCGTGATGGTCTATGAAGATCGTCAGTTTAACTTCGATTGCGATTCCATTTATGCGCAAGCCAGAAAAGCCGCTGCCAGTATGTGGCGTCGTATGGATGCATTGGCATAAATGACAAAAACCCTCTTCCTTCCGGGAAGAGGGTTAAATAAGGAAAGAAGATGATTGAACAATTTTTCAGGCCCGACTCTGTCGAACAGGCGCTGGAACTGAAGCGCCGCTACCAGGATGAAGCCGTCTGGTTTGCCGGCGGCAGCAAACTCAACGCCACGCCAACCCGCACCGATAAAAAGATTGCCATTTCCTTACAGGATCTGGAACTGGACTGGGTTGACTGGGATAACGGCGCACTGCGTATTGGTGCAATGTCTCGCTTACAGCCACTGCGTGATGCGCGCTTTATTCCTGCGGCACTGCGCGAAGCACTCGGTTTTGTTTACTCTCGCCATGTTCGTAATCAGTCGACTATTGGTGGCGAAATCGCCGCCCGGCAGGAAGAATCGGTGTTGCTTCCCGTTCTGCTGGCTCTGGATGCTGAACTGGTTTTTGGCAATGGTGAAACACTGTCCATCGAAGAGTACCTGGCCTGCCCATGCGATCGCCTGCTAACCGAAATCATCATTAAAGATCCGTACCGCACCTGTGCGACTCGCAAAATTAGCCGTTCCCAGGCTGGATTAACGGTAGTGACGGCAGCCGTAGCGTTAACCGACCACGACGGTATGCGAATTGCGCTGGATGGCGTCACCAGTAAAGCACTGCGTCTGCACGATGTCGAAAAACAAAATCTGGAAGGCTATGCACTTGAACAGGCTGTCGCCAACGCCATTTTCCCGCAGGAAGATTTGCGGGGCAGCGTAGCCTATAAACGCTATATCACGGGAGTTCTGGTAGCCGACCTGTATGCCGACTGCCAACAGGCTGGGGAGGAAGCCGTATGAATATCCACTTTACTTTAAATGGCGCGCCCCAGGAGCTAAAAGCCAATCCTGGTGAGAACGTGCAAAAGCTGTTGTTTGGCATGGGTATGCACTCTGTGCGCAACAGTGATGATGGCTTCGGTTTTGCCGGTTCTGACGCGATTCTTTTTAACGGTAATATCCTTAACGCCTCCCTGTTGATAGCAGCACAGTTAGAAAACGCAGACATTCTCACCACTGAATCCTTAGGCAAATGGAATGAATTAAGTCTGGTTCAACAGGCAATGGTTGATGTCGGCGTGGTGCAGTCCGGTTATAACGATCCGGCTGCGGCTCTGATTATCACCGATCTTCTCGATCGCATCGCCACACCAACCCGCGAAGAGATCGACGACGCGCTTTCTGGTCTGTTCAGCCGCGATGCTGGCTGGCAGCAATACTACCAGGTCATTGAACTGGCGGTTGCACGTAAAAATAACCCACAGGCTACGATTGATATTGCCCCAACTTTCCGCGATGACCTTGAAGTTATTGGTAAACATTACCCAAAAACCGACGCTGCCAAAATGGTGCAGGCGAAACCCTGCTATGTTGAAGACCGCGTAACCGCTGACGCCTGCGTCATTAAAATGTTACGTAGCCCACACGCTCACGCACTGATTACTCATCTGGATGTCAGTAAAGCCGAGGCTTTACCGGGCGTTGTTCACGTTATTACTCACCTGAATTGCCCGGATATCTACTACACACCTGGTGGTCAGAGCGCACCAGAACCGTCACCGCTTGACCGCCGTATGTTCGGCAAGAAAATGCGTCACGTCGGCGATCGCGTGGCTGCGGTCGTCGCTGAAAGTGAAGAAATTGCGCTCGAAGCACTGAAGCTCATCGACGTTGAATATGAGGTGCTTAAGCCAGTAATGTCGATTGACGAGGCAATGGCGGAAGATGCGCCTGTCGTACACGATGAACCGGTGGTGTATGTTGCTGGTGCGCCAGATACTCTGGAAGACGATAACAGCCATGCAGCCCAGCGCGGCGAGCATATGATCATCAACTTCCCTATCGGTTCTCGCCCTCGCAAAAATATCGCCGCCAGTATTCATGGTCATATTGGTGATATGGACAAAGGCTTTGCCGACGCCGATGTGATCATTGAGCGGACCTATAACTCAACTCAGGCGCAGCAGTGCCCTACTGAAACACACATCTGCTTTACCCGCATGGACGGCGATCGTCTGGTTATCCACGCGTCCACTCAAGTACCGTGGCACCTGCGTCGCCAGGTTGCGCGTCTCGTGGGCATGAAACAGCATAAAGTTCATGTCATTAAAGAACGCGTAGGCGGCGGTTTTGGGTCTAAACAGGACATCCTGCTGGAAGAAGTGTGCGCCTGGGCAACCTGCGTGACCGGACGTCCGGTACTGTTCCGCTACACCCGCGAAGAAGAGTTTATTGCTAACACCTCTCGTCACGTCGCGAAAGTCACCGTCAAACTGGGGGCCAAAAAAGATGGTCGCCTGACGGCAGTGAAGATGGATTTCCGCGCCAACACAGGCCCTTACGGCAACCACTCACTCACCGTACCGTGTAACGGACCGGCGCTGTCGCTGCCGTTATATCCGTGCGATAACGTCGATTTCCAGGTCACCACCTACTACAGCAACATCTGCCCAAATGGTGCTTATCAGGGTTATGGCGCACCGAAAGGTAACTTCGCTATCACTATGGCATTAGCAGAACTGGCTGAACAGTTGCAGATCGACCAGCTGGAAATTATCGAACGTAACCGGGTACACGAAGGGCAAGAGCTGAAGATTCTC
Source organism: Escherichia sp. E13S3 (assembly GCF_004212325.1). Lineage (NCBI taxonomy): Bacteria > Pseudomonadati > Pseudomonadota > Gammaproteobacteria > Enterobacterales > Enterobacteriaceae > Escherichia > Escherichia sp. E13S3. The sequence goes on along the minus strand of NZ_RHJR01000002.1, from coordinate 103,457 downwards.
GGCGCAATTGGCGAAGGTAAAGCGCCAACCTCCGTTCCTTCTGCTGCCAGCTGCGCACTGGAAGAGATCCTGCGTCAGGGGCGTGAGATGATCCAATGGTCTTCACCTAAAGCGCAGGAAGGTGACTGGTGCGTGGGTCGTGGCGTCGCCATTATTATGCAGAAATCAGGTATCCCTGATATCGATCAGGCTAACTGCATGATCAAACTGGAATCAGACGGTACATTTATCGTCCATTCTGGTGGTGCTGACATTGGTACGGGTCTGGATACTGTAGTCACTAAACTGGCGGCCGAAGTGCTGCATTGTCCACCGCAGGACGTGCATGTTATCTCCGGTGATACCGATCATGCGTTGTTTGATAAAGGCGCGTATGCCTCGTCCGGCACTTGCTTCTCAGGCAACGCCGCACGTATGGCAGCGGAAAATTTACGCGAGAAAATCCTTTTCCACGGCGCGCAAATGTTGGGTGAGCCACTGGAAGATGTTCAACTGGCAACGCCGGGTGTCGTTCGCGGCAAGAAAGGCGAAGTCAGTTTCGGGGATATTGCCCATAAAGGCGAAACTGGTACTGGCTTTGGTTCACTGGTGGGAACAGCCAGTTACATCACGCCTGATTTCGCCTTCCCGTATGGGGCAAACTTCGCTGAAGTGGCCGTCAATACACGTACCGGTGAAATCCGCTTGGATAAATTCTACGCCTTGCTGGATTGCGGTACTCCGGTCAACCCGGAGTTAGCGTTGGGGCAGATCTACGGCGCTACCCTCCGAGCTATCGGCCACAGCATGAGCGAAGAGATCATTTATGACGCCAAAGGACACCCATTAACGCGTGATTTACGCAGCTATGGCGCGCCGAAAATTGGCGACATTCCGCGTGATTTCCGCGCTGTGCTGGTGCCGAGTGACGATAAAGTCGGCCCATTCGGGGCGAAATCAATCTCGGAGATCGGCGTGAACGGTGCAGCACCGGCAATTGCTACCGCAATTCACGATGCTTGCGGCATTTGGTTACGCGAATGGCATTTCACACCGGAGAAAATACTCACCGCACTGAAAAAAATATAAATAATAAATGGCCGCTTCGGCGGCCAGTTTCCCTTGTATTAAAGATAACTAATTAGTAACTGCGAAAATGAGATAAGTCGTTCTCAAGGCGTCCTGCGCCCCAAATTCGTGGGAATTTATTTTACTGATTCAGATGATCAAATTTACTTTATAAAGGAGTGAAGGGATGTCTGATATAAACCATGCAGGTTCTGACCTTATATTTGAACTGGAGGATCGCCCTCCTTTTCATCAGGCTATCGTTGGTGCCATTACCCATCTATTGGCAATTTTCGTCCCAATGGTAACACCCGCGCTAATTGTGGGGGCGGCCTTACAACTTTCCGCAGAAACCACTGCCTACCTGGTTTCTATGGCGATGATCGCTTCTGGTATTGGTACCTGGTTGCAGGTAAATCGCTATGGAATTATAGGTTCAGGTTTACTCTCTATTCAGTCAGTCAATTTTTCATTTGTGACAGTCATGATTGCGCTGGGTAGCAGCATGAAAAGCGACGGTTTTCATGAAGAGTTAATCATGTCGTCACTCCTCGGCGTCTCCTTCGTTGGCGCCTTTCTGGTGGTCGGAGCCTCTTTTATTCTTCCTTATTTACGCAGAGTAATTACTCCCACTGTCAGTGGTATTGTTGTACTGATGATCGGCTTAAGCCTGATTAAAGTTGGCATTATTGATTTTGGCGGTGGTTTTGCCGCCAAGAGCAGTGGCACGTTCGGCAACTACGAGCACCTTGGCGTTGGTTTACTGGTGCTGATTGTGGTTATTGGCTTTAACTGTTGTCGCAGTCCGCTACTACGTATGGGCGGAATCGCCATTGGTTTGTGCGTGGGTTATGCGGTTTCATTATGCCTTGGCATGGTGGACTTCAGCAGTTTACGCAATCTCCCCCTCATTACTATTCCCCATCCTTTCAAATACGGATTTAATTTCAACCTCCATCAGTTCCTGGTGGTCGGCACCATTTATCTGCTTAGTGTACTGGAAGCAGTAGGGGATATCACCGCCACAGCAATGGTTTCCCGCCGCCCTATCCAGGGAGAAGAATATCAGTCACGCCTGAAAGGCGGCGTGCTGGCAGATGGTCTGGTTTCGGTTATCGCCTCCGCCGTCGGTTCACTACCATTAACCACGTTTGCACAAAATAACGGTGTTATTCAGATGACCGGTGTCGCCTCACGTTATGTCGGGCGAACCATCGCGGTAATGCTGGTTATCCTCGGATTATTTCCGGTGATCGGTGGCTTCTTCACCACTATTCCCTCGGCAGTTCTGGGTGGTGCAATGACGTTGATGTTTTCCATGATTGCCATTGCGGGTATCCGCATCATTATTACCAACGGATTAAAGCGCCGTGAAACACTTATTGTCGCCACTTCTTTAGGTTTAGGACTTGGTGTTTCTTATGACCCCGAAATTTTTAAAATATTACCCGCCTCAATATATGTATTAGTTGAAAATCCTATTTGTGCCGGAGGCCTAACTGCGATTTTATTAAATATTATCCTCCCTGGTGGCTACCGACAGGAAAACGTTCTGCCGGGTATTACCTCAGTGGAAGAAATGGATTAACAGTAAAGGAGTCAATGATGTCAGGGGAACACACGTTAAAAGCAGTACGAGGCAGTTTTATTGATGTCATCCGTACGCTCGATAATCCAGAAGAGATCGCTTCTGCGCTGCGATTTATTGAGGATGGTTTATTACTCATTAAACAGGGGAAAGTGGAATGGTTTGGTGAATGGGAACAGGGCAAGCATCAAATCCCGGACACCATTCGCGTCCGTGATTATCGTGGCAAACTGATTGTACCGGGCTTTGTCGATACGCATATCCATTATCCGCAGAGTGAAATGGTCGGTGCCTATGGCGAGCAGTTACTGGAATGGCTGAATAAACACACCTTCCCTACTGAGCGCCGTTATGAGGATTTAGAGTACGCCCGCGAAATGTCGGCGTTCTTCATCAAGCAGCTTTTACGTAACGGAACCACCACGGCGCTGGTGTTTGGTACCGTCCATCCGCAATCCGTTGATGCGCTGTTTGAAGCCGCCAGTCATATCAATATGCGCATGATTGCCGGTAAGGTGATGATGGACCGCAACGCACCGGATTATCTGCTCGATACTGCCGAAAGCAGCTATCACCAAAGCAAAGAACTGATCGAACGCTGGCACAAAAATGGTCGTCTGTTATATGCCATTACGCCACGCTTCGCCCCAACATCTTCACCTGAACAGATGGCGATGGCGCAACGCCTGAAAGAAGAATATCCAGATACGTGGGTACATACCCATCTCTGTGAAAACAAAGATGAAATTGCCTGGGTGAAATCACTCTATCCTGAACATGATGGTTATCTGGATGTTTACCACCAGTACGGCCTGACAGGAAAAAACTGCGTCTTTGCTCACTGCGTCCATCTGGAAGAAAAAGAGTGGGATCGTCTTAGTGAAACCAAATCCAGCATCGCTTTCTGCCCAACCTCCAACCTTTACCTCGGCAGCGGCTTATTCAACTTGAAAAAAGCATGGCAGAAGAAAGTCAAAGTGGGCATGGGAACGGATATCGGTGCCGGAACAACTTTCAACATGCTGCAAACGCTGAACGAAGCCTACAAAGTGTTGCAATTACAAGGCTATCGCCTCTCGGCATATGAAGCGTTTTACCTGGCCACGCTCGGCGGAGCGAAATCTCTGGGCCTTGACGATTTGATTGGCAACTTTTTACCTGGCAAAGAGGCTGATTTCGTGGTGATGGAACCCACCGCCACGCCGCTACAGCAGCTGCGCTATGACAACTCTGTTTCTTTAGTCGACAAATTGTTCGTGATGATGACGTTGGGCGATGACCGTTCGATCTACCGCACCTACGTTGATGGTCGTCTGGTGTACGAACGCAACTAATAATAAAACCTTAAACATCCTCGTGAGGACATCATTATGTCTGGAGACATCCTACAAACACCGGACGCACCAAAGCCACAGGGCGCGCTGGATAGCTATTTTAAGATTACCGCTCGTGGCAGTACCGTTCGCCAGGAAGTTCTGGCAGGCTTAACCACATTTCTGGCGATGGTTTACTCCGTTATTGTCGTACCGGGAATGCTGGGTAAAGCAGGCTTTCCTCCCGCCGCGGTGTTTGTCGCCACCTGTCTGGTTGCGGGCTTCGGTTCCTTGCTGATGGGATTGTGGGCCAATTTGCCAATGGCGATCGGCTGCGCCATCTCCTTGACGGCATTTACCGCATTCAGTCTGGTTCTCGGACAACAAATTAGCGTTCCTGTCGCACTGGGCGCGGTCTTCCTGATGGGCCTCATCTTCACCGCCATCTCCGTAACCGGTATACGAACCTGGATCTTACGCAATTTACCAATGGGGATCGCCCACGGAACAGGCATCGGTATCGGCCTGTTCCTGCTGCTGATTGCAGCTAACGGCGTTGGTATGGTTATCAAAAACCCGATTGAAGGCTTACCGGTGGCGCTCGGGGCATTTACCTCTTTCCCTGTAATGATGAGCTTGCTGGGATTAGCGGTGATTTTTGGTCTGGAGAAGTGCCGCGTACCTGGAGGGATCTTACTGGTAATTATCGCCATCTCGATAATCGGCTTAATCTTTGATCCCGCGGTGAAATACCACGGTCTGGTGGCGATGCCGAGCCTGGCTGGCGAAGATGGTAAGTCGCTAATTTTCAGCCTCGACATTATGGGTGCACTCCAGCCAACAGTTCTCCCGAGTGTACTGGCACTGGTGATGACCGCCGTATTTGATGCCACCGGCACCATCCGCGCAGTAGCCGGTCAGGCGAATCTCCTGGATAAAGACAACCAGATAATCAACGGTGGTAAAGCCCTGACCAGCGATTCCGTCAGCTCGATATTTTCTGGGCTGGTGGGTGCTGCGCCTGCGGCGGTCTATATCGAATCTGCTGCAGGAACCGCAGCGGGTGGCAAAACAGGTCTGACAGCGACTATTGTTGGCTTACTGTTCCTGTTGATTCTGTTTTTATCACCGTTATCGTTTCTGATCCCCGGTTATGCCACAGCTCCCGCACTGATGTACGTGGGTCTGCTGATGCTAAGTAACGTCTCAAAACTGGACTTCAATGACTTTATTGATGCGATGGCGGGCCTGGTTTGCGCTGTCTTTATCGTCCTGACCTGTAATATCGTCACCGGCATTATGCTGGGCTTTGTAACTCTCGTAGTGGGTCGTGTTTTTGCTCGCGAATGGAACAAACTCAATATTGGTACTGTCATCATAACTGTCGCCCTGGTCGCGTTTTACGCGGGTGGTTGGGCTATCTAGAAGAACCTCCGCGCCATACAGCGCGGAGTTTTGTCAGAGTGGATTCTTGCCGCTGGCAGCAATACGCTGCTGGCGGACTCGCCTGAGTTCTCCTTCGGTTAACAACTGCAACGCCTGCGTCGGGCAAGATGCAACGCAAGCCGGTCCCTCTTCCCGCTGTTCGCAAAGGTCACATTTCACGATTTCTGGCCGAACATTTCCCGGCCACATTTGAATTGTGATCATCCCAAACGGACACGCGCTGACGCAACTCTGGCAGCCGATACAACGGGCAGAATTTGCCTGCACCACCTGCTCACCCATCGTCAGCGCCTGCACGGGGCAGGCCCCAACGCAAGGCGCGTTTTCGCACTGGTGACACATCACCGGAGCGCTAATTCGATCCAAACGCTGCACCTTTAAGCGAGGCAAAAAGAAGCTGGCATTTAAAGTCTGCTCTGACGGATGGGCGACAACACAGGCTACTTCACAAGTGCGGCAGCCAATACAGTCAGCCGGATTAACGATAATTAACGATTTCATCACGATGCCTTCGTATCAAACATAGTTAACATATCGCGCGCCGCCTGCCGTCCTGCCGCCATTGCAGTGACAACCAGATCCGCTCCATGAACCGCATCCCCCCCGGCAAAGACCTTTTTCAGATGCGTCTGAGTAGCGAAATATCCCGCGTCACCGGTTTTAATCAGTCCCCATTTATCGAGTTTTATTCCACTCCCCTGTAACCACGGCATTGCATGTGCCTGAAAACCAAACGCCATAATCAGAACATCGGCGGGCAGTTCAAACTCAGAGCCCGCCACCGGACGTGGACGACGGCGCCCATCTGGTCCCGGCTCGCCCATTGCGGTACGAATCAGGCCCACCGCAGTTAAACGCCCATCATCGTCACAAGCAATATATTGCGGCTGAACATTGAACTGAAACTCAACGCCTTCCTCGCGCGCGTTGACTACCTCTTTCCGCGAACCGGGCATACTGACTTCATCACGGCGATACGCGCAGGTCACGCTGGCAGCATTGAGGCGGATGGAAGTGCGCAAACAATCCATTGTCGTATCGCCGCCACCTAAAACCACGACGCGTTTACCTTCAACATCCGTCAGCGGATACTCTTCAGACTCCGGCAGTCCCATAAGCTGGCGGGTATGGGCAGTCAGGAACGGTAGCGCCTGAATGACGCCCGGCGCATCTTCATGCGGCAGATCTGCACGCATCATGCCGTAAGTCCCCACGCCGAGGAAAACAGCATCATATTCCGCCGTTAATTCGTTGAAAGAGATATCGCGGCCAATTTCACAATTGAGATGAAAGTCGATTCCCATTGCGGTGAATATCTCCCGCCGCTGGCTTAATACCATTTTATCGAGCTTGAACGGAGGAATGCCAAATGTCAGCATACCGCCAATTTCTGGATGGCGATCAAAGACATCAACATGAACACCCGCCCTCGCCAGAATGTCGGCACATCCCAGTCCCGCGGGTCCTGCGCCAATCACCGCCACTTTTTCTATGCGGGGAACAACCTGGCTGACATCAGGACGCCAGCCCATCGCCAGCGCAGTATCAGTAATATAGCGTTCCAGATTACCGATAGAGACTGCGCCAGAGTGATCTTTTAAAGTACATGCGCCTTCACAAAGCCGGTCCTGCGGACATACCCTACCGCAAATTTCCGGTAATGAACTGGTCTGGTGGCAGAGTTCTGCCGCTTCAATAATCTTCCCTTCCTGCACCAGGCGGACGTAATCAGGGATAGCGTTATGCAGCGGGCAATGCCAGTTACAGTTGGCTTTTTCGGCGCAATAGACACAACGGTCGCTTTCATACGCCGCTTGTTTTTGATCAAGGCCGCAATAAATTTCGCCAAAGTGGGTCTTCCGCTCGCTTGCTGTAACTTTATCCGCCCCTTTGCGTGGAGTGACAGGGAGCAATGCCTCGCGACGCGATGATTGTGGTTTTTCCGATGCTTTTCCCTCCGCCGTTCTGCGCTGTCGCAGCGTTTTCATCTGCTGCAAGCCGTTCTCATCCATCAGCCGCAACGCCTGGGTTGGGCAGACTTCAATACAGGCTTGCGCGCCGGAATTGCGCTGGTTACAAAGGTCACATTTCTGCGCAATAGCATCGACCATCTCAATTACCCCAAAGGGGCAAGCGATTGCGCATCTTTTACAACCAATGCATTTTTGTTCATCCAGTTGCACGCTATCGGGCTGAAAAGTCAGGGCATTTACCGGGCAAGCCGTAACGCAGGGGGCATTGTTGCAATGATGGCAAGCCACTGGATTTGCAGCCAGACCTTTCCCAACAACGTGGATACGGGGTCGAAAATCACCATGACTCTGCGGCCAGTTTTCTTGATTATGAGCCACCGCACAGGCAATTTCACAGGCATGACAGCCTATACATTCCGCAGCATCAGCAGCAATAAACTTGTTCATTTGCATCCCTTTCATTTGATGAGTTATGTCTTCTCAAATGTCGCAATGCAATAAACGGGCGTATATGAGGAAACGAGTCAGTTTTAATTATAATTTTGTGAGAGATATCAAATTATCGCCCCTCAATCTGTGCCGTTTTCAAGATTTAAACATCGCCGTTCAAAAAAATGCCATTCGGATAAAAAGTATTAAATACGAGAGTGCGACATGCCAGAATGATTAATGAAATATCAATATGAGAAAATTAAAGATAATTTCATTGTCTATTTTTATTCTCATTTTCTCGGTTTAATCCCGATTATGTGATTGCCCCCGCATTTCCATCTTGTAACGTCCCCTCCTTGTGAAAACTGGCATCCCACGAGCATGTCATTAAAGAGTTTTAGTGAACGTAAACGGTTGCTTTTTACTCTGGCGAGCGAAAGGAGAAAGACTGATGAGCGCCATAGATTCTCAAATTCCCTCATCTTCAGGGCAAGACCGCCCAACGGATGAGGTGGACCGCATATTATCACCAGGAAAGCTGATCATACTCGGTCTGCAACACGTCCTTGTTATGTACGCGGGCGCAGTCGCCGTCCCACTGATGATTGGTGACAGACTCGGACTCTCGAAAGAAGCTATCGCAATGCTGATTAGCTCCGATCTCTTTTGCTGCGGTATCGTCACATTATTGCAATGTATCGGCATTGGTCGCTTTATGGGGATTCGCCTGCCGGTGATTATGTCGGTGACTTTTGCGGCTGTAACGCCAATGATTGCCATTGGGATGAACCCGGATATCGGCCTGCTGGGGATTTTTGGTGCCACTATCGCCGCGGGTTTTATCACCACATTATTAGCGCCACTTATCGGTCGCTTGATGCCTTTATTTCCGCCACTGGTTACCGGTGTGGTTATTACTTCTATCGGGCTTAGCATCATTCAGGTGGGTATTGACTGGGCCGCCGGAGGTAAAGGGAATCCGCAATATGGTAATCCCGTTTATTTAGGTATCTCCTTTGCCGTCTTAATTTTTATCTTGCTCATTACTCGCTATGCGAAAGGATTTATGTCCAACGTCGCCGTATTACTGGGGATTGTATTTGGCTTTTTACTTTCGTGGATGATGAATGAAGTCAATTTATCCGGGCTACATGATGCTTCATGGTTTGCGATTGTTACGCCGATGTCGTTTGGTATGCCGATTTTCGATCCCGTTTCCATTCTGACCATGACCGCAGTGTTAATCATCGTATTTATTGAGTCGATGGGGATGTTCCTGGCATTGGGGGAAATTGTCGGTAGAAAACTTTCTTCACAAGACATTATTCGCGGGCTACGGGTAGATGGCATAGGGACAATGATTGGCGGCACGTTTAACAGCTTCCCGCATACTTCCTTTTCGCAAAACGTTGGCCTGGTCAGCGTGACGCGCGTTCACAGTCGCTGGGTGTGTATCTCTTCCGGGATTATATTAATCATGTTCGGGATGGTGCCCAAAATGGCGGTGCTGGTGGCTTCCATTCCGCAATTTGTACTAGGCGGTGCAGGATTAGTAATGTTCGGTATGGTGCTGGCGACGGGGATCCGCATTCTGTCGCGCTGTAACTACACCACCAACCGCTACAACCTGTATATCGTGGCTATTAGCCTTGGCGTGGGTATGACCCCAACGCTTTCTCATGATTTCTTTTCTAAGTTACCGGCGGTACTGCAACCGTTGTTACATAGCGGCATTATGTTGGCGACTATCAGCGCGGTGGTGCTGAATGTCTTTTTCAATGGTTATCAGCATCATGCCGATCTGGTGAAGGAATCTGTCTCTGATAAAGATTTAAAAGTCAGAACAGTGCGTATGTGGCTTTTGATGCGCAAGCTAAAGAAAAATGAGCATGGTGAATGATATGAACCTATTAATACGCACTATATTCAGTCTGTTATTACTCTTAATGATCTCCATTCCTGTCATTTCTGACTGCGTGGCAATGGCTATTGAAAGTCGCTTCAAATATATGATGCTGCTTTTTTAAATGACCTTTCTCTGTCAGCATCCGTTCAAAACGGGCGGATGCCGATAAACACTCACTTGGTTAATCATTTGACTCTTCAGTTATCTATAATAACGAGTGATTAGAATTACATGTGAGAAATTATGCAAACGGAACACGTCATTTTACTGAATGCACAGGGAGTCCCCTCGGGTACGCTGGAAAAATATGCCGCACACACGGCAGACACCCCCTTACATCTCGCGTTCTCCTGCTGGCTATTTAATGCTAAGGGACAACTGCTGGTTACCCGCCGCGCACTAAGCAAAAAAGCGTGGCCAGGCGTGTGGACTAACTCGGTGTGCGGTCATCCGCAACTGGGCGAAAGCAATGAAGAGGCGGTAATCCGCCGTTGCCGCTATGAACTGGGCGTGGAAATAACGTCACCCGAATCGGTTTATCCAGACTTCCACTATCGCGCCACTGACCCGAATGGCATTGTCGAAAATGAAATGTGTCCAGTCTTTGCCGCACGAATTACCAGCGCGTTACAGCCCAACGGTGATGAAGTGATGGATTATCAATGGTGTGATTTATCAGATGTTTTACGCGCTATTGATGCTACGCCGTGGGCGTTCAGTCCGTGGATGGTGATGCAGGCGACAAATCGCGAAGCCAGAAAACGATTATCTGCATTTACCCAGATTAAATAAAAAAACTCCGACGGTTGCCGAGGTAACAGATTGCTGACAATGTGCTCGCTGTTTTATGCCGGATGCGGCGTGAACGCCTTATCCGGCCTACAAAGTCGTGAAAATGCAATATATTGCAGAGGCGATGTAGGCCTGATAAGCGTAGCGCATCAGGCAATTTTGCATTTGCCAACAGTCATAACCCCGACATTTGCCGGGGTTGTGAGCATAACGTAATGCTTATTTTACCGGACGCATCGCCGGGAACAGAATAACGTCGCGGATGGTATGGCTGTTGGTGAACAGCATAACCATACGGTCGATACCAATACCCAGACCTGCTGTCGGCGGCAAACCATGTTCCAGTGCGGTGACGTAATCTTCGTCGTAGAACATTGCTTCGTCGTCGCCTGCATCTTTCGCGGCAACCTGATCCAGGAAGCGCTGCGCCTGATCTTCGGCATCGTTCAGCTCGCTAAAGCCGTTACCGATTTCACGACCACCGATAAAGAACTCAAAGCGGTCAGTGATTTCCGGGTTAACGTCGTTACGACGCGCCAGCGGAGAAACTTCTGCCGGATATTCAGTAATGAAGGTCGGCTGAATCAGATGTGCTTCTGCCACTTCTTCGAAGATCTCGGTAACGATACGACCCAGACCCCAGCTCTTCTCAACGTGGATGCCGATAGATTCAGCAATCGCTTTCGCAGAGTCGAAGTTGTCCAGATCCGCCATGTCGGTTTCCGGGCGATATTTCTTGATCGCTTCACGCATGGTCAGTTTTTCGAACGGTTTACCGAAGTCCAGCGTCACGTCGCCGTAGGTCACTTCCGTCTTACCGAGAATATCCTGTGCCAGAGTTCGGAACAGCGATTCGGTCAGCTCGATCAGATCTTTGTAATCTGCGTAAGCCATATAGAGTTCCATCATGGTGAACTCTGGGTTATGACGTACGGAAATACCTTCGTTACGGAAGTTACGGTTGATTTCGAATACACGCTCGAAGCCACCGACCACCAGACGCTTGAGGTACAGTTCCGGCGCGATACGCAGGTACATATCGAGATCCAGCGCGTTGTGATGGGTGATAAACGGACGCGCAGCGGCACCGCCAGGGATCACCTGCATCATCGGCGTTTCAACTTCCATAAAGCCGCGGTTCACCATGAACTGGCGAATACCAGAGAGGATCTGCGAGCGCACTTTAAAGGTGTTACGGGATTCATCGTTAGAGATGAGATCCAGATAACGCTGACGATAGCGCGCTTCCTGATCCTGCAAGCCGTGGAATTTATCCGGCAGCGGACGCAGTGCTTTGGTCAGCAGACGCAGCTCGGTGCAGTGGATAGACAGTTCGCCGGTTTTGGTTTTGAACAGCTTACCTTTCGCGCCGAGGATGTCGCCGAGGTCCCATTTTTTGAACTGCTCGTTGTAAACGCCTTCCGGGAGATCGTCACGGGCAACGTACAGCTGAATGCGACCGCCAACGTCCTGAAGGGTCACGAAGGAGGCTTTACCCATAATACGGCGGGTCATCATGCGGCCAGCAACGGCAACTTCGATGTTCAGCGCTTCCAGTTCTTCGTTCTCTTTACCGTCGAATTCTGCGTGCAATTGGTCAGAGGTATGATCGCGACGGAAATCGTTCGGGAAGGCAATCCCCTGCTCGCGCAGGTTCGCCAGCTTCTCACGACGCGTTTTCAGTTCATTGTTAAGATCGACTACCGCGTCAGCGCCCTGTGCGTGTTGTTCAGACATGTTGGTTCCTCATAACCCTGCTTTCAAACTTGCTTCGATAAATTGATCCAGACTGCCGTCCAGCACGGCCTGCGTGTTGCGGGTTTCTACCCCAGTGCGCAGATCTTTAATGCGGGAGTCATCAAGGACATAAGAACGAATCTGGCTGCCCCAGCCGATGTCGGACTTGGTGTCTTCCATCGCCTGTTTCTCGGCATTCTTCTTCTGCATCTCCAGTTCATAAAGCTTCGCTTTCATCTGCTTCATGGCCTGGTCTTTGTTCTTGTGCTGGGAACGGTCGTTCTGGCACTGGGTCACGATCCCGGTCGGGATGTGAGTAATACGCACCGCAGATTCGGTACGGTTAACGTGCTGACCGCCCGCGCCGGACGCGCGATAAACGTCAATGCGCAGATCCGCCGGGTTGATTTCGATATCAATATCATCATCAACTTCCGGGTAAACAAACGCGGAGCTGAACGACGTGTGGCGACGACCGCCGGAGTCAAACGGGCTCTTACGCACCAGGCGGTGAACGCCAGTTTCTGTACGCAGCCAGCCGTAAGCGTAATCGCCGGAGATTTTGATCGTCACGGATTTAATACCCGCCACTTCACCTTCCGACTCTTCGATGATTTCAGTTTTGAAACCACGCGATTCTGCCCAGCGCAGATACATACGCTCAAGCATGCTCGCCCAGTCCTGTGCTTCCGTACCGCCAGATCCCGCCTGAATATCGAGGTAGCAGTCGGCGCTGTCATATTCGCCAGAGAACATACGGCGGAACTCAAGCTGCGCCAGTTTTTCTTCCAGGGCATCGAGTTCAGCAACGGCTTCATTAAAGGTTTCTTCGTCGTCAGCTTCTACAGCCAGTTCCAGCAGACCAGAAACATCTTCCAGCCCCTGTTTCATTTGGTCGAGGGTGTCGACAACGGCTTCGAGGGAGGAACGCTCTTTACCCAGCGCCTGTGCGCGTTCGGGTTCGTTCCAGACATCCGGCTGTTCCAGCTCGGCGTTTACTTCTTCCAGACGCTCTTTCTTGGCGTCATAGTCAAAGATACCCCCTAAGAACGTCGGAGCGTTCCGTGAGGTCCTGAATGCGATTATTTACCGGATTAATTTCAAACATGGTCTGATTTCTTTTATTGAGCTAGTCAAAATGCGGTGATAAGAGCGGGATTGTACCCAATCCACGCTCTTTTTTATAGAGAAGATGACGCTAAATTGGCCAGATATTGTCGATGATAATTTGCAGGCTGCGGTTGCCGCGAAACTCGTTGATATCGAGCTTGTACGCCAGTTGCACTTCGCGCACGCCGTTATCCGGCCAGAGGGCGGTATCGACATTAAAAGCAATACCATCCAGCAGTGGACCGCCGCCGACCGGTTCGACCATCACCTTCAAATGACGCTCGCCTACCAACCGCTGTTGCAGCAGGCGGAAATGGCCATCAAACAATGGTTCCGGGAACATCTGCCCCCACGGGCCAGCATCACGTAGCAGCTGCGCCACTTCCATGGTCATCTCTTCAGCGCTTAACGGGCCGTCGGAGACGACTTCACCCTGTAATAATGCGGGGTCCAGCCACTCGGTAACCAGTTCGCCAAAGCGTTGCTGAAAAAGTTCGAATTTATCCTCTTCCAGCGACAGGCCTGCCGCCATCGCATGGCCGCCAAACTTGAGCATCATGCCGGGGTAGAGTGTGTCTAATCGCTCCAGCGCATCACGCATATGCAGCCCCTGAATGGAGCGACCGGAACCTTTCAGCGTACCATCACCCGCAGGCGCAAACGCAATAACCGGACGGTGAAAACGCTCTTTAATACGCGAAGCCAGAATACCGACAACCCCCTGATGCCATTCAGGATGATACATTGCCAGCCCGCCGGGCAGCGTGTCGCGACTGCGCTCCAGTTTCTCGCACAGAGTCAGCGCCTCAACCTGCATTCCCTGTTCAATCTCTTTGCGCGTCTGGTTTAGGGCGTCGAGTTCATTTGCCAGCACACGCGCTTCGCCGATGTTGTCGCACAGCAACAGCGCTACTCCGACGGACATATCATCCAGTCGCCCGGCAGCATTGAGACGTGGCCCCAGCGCAAAACCTAAATCGCTGGCGGCGAGTTTTTGCGGATCGCGGTTTGCTACTTCCAGCAGAGCTTTAATCCCCGGACGGCACTTCCCGGCACGGATGCGACTCATCCCCTGCCAGGTCAGGATACGGTTATTCGCATCCAGCGGCACCACGTCCGCCACCGTCCCGAGCGCTACCAGATCCAGCAATTCCGCCAGATTAGGGATTGCAATGCCACGCTCATCAAACCAGCCCTGATCGCGCAAAAAGGTGCGCAGCGCCAGCATCAGATAAAATGCGACGCCTACGCCTGCCAGTGACTTCGATGGAAAGTCGCAGTCACGCAAGTTAGGGTTAATAATGGCTTCCGCCGCGGGTAACGTATCGCCCGGCAAATGGTGATCGGTAACAATAACCGGAATGCCCAGCGTGCGAGCATGTTCAACGCCCGCGTGAGAGGAAATGCCGTTATCCACCGTCACAATCAACTGCGCGCCACGGGCATGCGCTTGCTCAACCACTTCCGGACTTAAGCCATAACCGTCTTCAAAACGGTTCGGCACCAGGAAGTCGATGTTGGCGCAGCCAAGCGAACGCATCGCCAGCACGCTAAGGGCGGTACTGGTGGCGCCGTCGGCGTCGAAATCTCCGACCACAATTATCCGCGTTCCTTCGCGAAAAGCGTTGTAAAGGATCTCAACGGCCTTTTCGACGCCGCTCAGTTGCTGCCAGGGCAGCATGCCTTTAACACCGCGTTCCAGTTCCTGCGCGCTACGCACGCCCCGGCTGGCGTATAAACGACGCAGCAAGGGCGGCAGATCAGCAGGCAGGTCTGCCGTTTCATCGATTTCACGGCGACGAAGTTTTATCTGTTGTTTCACGCGAATTATTTACCGCTGGTCATTTTCTGGTGTTCGTCGAGGAATTCTTTCATGTCTTTCGGCGGCTGGTAGCCCGGCACCAGAGTACCGTTGCTCAGCACAATTGCCGGAGTACCACTGACGCCAAGCTGGACGCCAAGCGCGTAATGGTTGGCAATATCCACGTCGCAACTGGCTGGCGCGACGCTTTTACCCGCCATCACATCATCAAACGCTTTGTTTTTATCTTTCGCACACCAGATGGCTTTCATTTGTTGCTCAGCCTGGCTCTCCAACCCCTGGCGCGGGAAAGCGAGATAACGCACGGTGATCCCCAGCGCGTTGTAGTCTGCCATCTGCTCATGCAGCTTGTGGCAGTAGCCACAAGTAATATCGGTGAACACGGTGATGACGTGTTTTTCCTGCGGCGCTTTATAAACAATCATATCTTTTTCAAGCGCGTTCAGTTGCTTTAACAGCATCTTATTGGTGACATTGACCGGAGCTGTGCCGCTAACGTCATACATTGGCCCCTGAATGATATGTTTACCATCATCGGTGATGTACAGCACACCGCTGTTAGTCAGAACTGTCTTCATGCCAGCCACGGGTGCGGGCTGAATATCGCTGCTTTTGATGCCCATTTTGGCTAACGTTTGTTGAATTGCCGCGTCATCCGCCTGAACAAAGCCTGAAAACGCCGCCAAAAAAGTAAACAACATAAAACCTTTCTTCATAAATCTTCCCGTTCTTTTCAGACATCACGCCCGTGGGTGATGCTGTTGATGAAGTTGCCGCAGACGCTCGGTAGCGACATGCGTATAAATTTGCGTGGTGGAGAGATCGCTATGGCCCAACAACATCTGCACCACGCGTAGGTCCGCACCATGATTTAACAAATGAGTGGCAAAGGCATGACGCAACACATGCGGTGACAGCTTTTCGCTATCGATACCCGCCAGCACGGCATAATGTTTAATGCGGTGCCAAAAGGTCTGGCGCGTCATCTGCTGAGCGCGCTGGCTGGGAAACAGCACGTCAATCGACACACCGTTCAATAGCCATGGTCGCCCGTGTTCCAGATAGTTTTCCAGCCAGTAGACCGCCTCTTCACCTAACGGCACAAGACGCTCTTTGTTGCCTTTACCAATGACCCGTACCACGCCCTGGCGCAGACTAATGTCGCTCATTGTCAGCCCAACCAGTTCCGAGACACGCAGCCCGGTAGCATACAGCACTTCGAGCATGGCTTTATCGCGAAGCTCCAGAGGCTGATCGACTAAAGGTGCCTGTAATAATCTTTCAACCTGCGCTTCGCTTAAATCTTTCGGCAAACGCTGGGGCAATTTCGGCGAAGCCAGATGCGCACTGGGATCGTCTTCACGAAATTTTTCGCGATAAAGATACTGGAACAATCGGCGCACTGCACTCAGCAAACGCGCTGAACTGGTGGCTTTATACCCGCCCTCCAGCCGTTCTGCCAGTAATGCCTGCAAATCGTCACTTTGTGCCGTTGCCAGCGTCAGCCCACGATGATGCAACCACTCCACCATCATTGACAGATCGCGACGGTATGCGTTCAACGTATTTTCGGCGAGATTTTTTTCCAGCCACAGGGCATCCAGAAACTGCTCGATGCGTGCCAGATCTTGTTTCACTTGCGCCCCTTATCGTTACTCGTTTGATCCATTATGCCTTATTGTGCCGTGACTAAAGCGATTCTGATACACTAGCCGCAAAAGCCACAGCAGAATCGAGAAGCTTACGTTATGAATATGGGTCTTTTTTACGGTTCCAGCACCTGTTACACCGAAATGGCGGCGGAAAAAATCCGCGATATTATCGGCCCAGAACTGGTGACCTTACATAACCTCAAGGACGACTCCCCGAAATTAATGGAGCAGTACGATGTGCTCATTCTGGGTATCCCGACCTGGGATTTTGGCGAAATCCAGGAAGACTGGGAAGCCGTCTGGGATCAGCTCGACGACCTGAACCTCGACGGTAAAATTGTTGCGTTATATGGGCTTGGTGATCAGCTGGGATACGGCGAGTGGTTCCTTGATGCGCTCGGCATGCTGCATGACAAACTCTCGACCAAAGGCGTGAAGTTCGTCGGCTACTGGCCAACGGAAGGATATGAGTTTACCAGCCCGAAACCGGTGATTGCTGACGGACAGCTGTTCGTGGGTCTGGCGCTGGATGAAACTAACCAGTATGACCTTAGCGACGAGCGTATTCAGAGCTGGTGTGAGCAAATCCTTAACGAAATGGCAGAGTATTACGCCTGATGTGACTGACGGCTTTGCGCATTAGCGTTGCCGTCATGTTTACCTTTGCGTCTCTTGTTGCAACAAAATTCGCCGTAAATCCCGCCATTCGGCTTCGTCCATGCTGTCTGCTGCCAGCCATAAATGTTGACGTTTGCCACTATCAGCGCGTAAACGCAACATCATACCGCTTTTAATCATCCATGGCGCTTTGACGATGCTCCACTCCTGTCCTTGCCAACGCAAACGCCCGTCCATCAACAGGCGAATTTCCCCCTGACGAGCATTAATGCGCCGCTGGCTGCGAACGCAATCAAACACCACCAGCGAAAGCAACACCATCCATAACGGGGTGTAACTGAGCGGCCAGGGCATGAGTAAAATAACAGCGGCAACCAGCCCATGAATCAGCAAGGAAAGCCACTGTGCGCGCCAGGAGACGCGCAGATCAGATTGCCACAGGACCACGTTCCCGGTTCCGTGTCTGGATAAGTCGGACCATCATTTCCAGTTCTGCATCGGCCGGTTTACCGTGATTCATCAGCCAGTTGAACAGGTCCGGGTCGTCGCATTCCAGCAGACGAATAAAGATGCGTTTTTCGTCATCACTTAAGCTGTCGTACTCATGTTCGAAAAACGGCATGATTGAAATATCGAGTTCGCGCATACCACGGCGGCATGCCCAATGAATGCGGGCTTTGTTGTTAATGTCCATCTTCTTCCTGTCTCACGAAAATCCAGTACCTGGCTATTGTAACGTGTTTTTCGACTTCTTTTGCGGGAATATCGGTAAACACAATCGCGATCGCGAAATTAATCCGCAACAATTCAATAGCTTCATTTTTTTGGATGTCGCCTCGCAAAGCATATCAGAAGGCACAGATCGCGTAGTGAAAGCACTTGCATTGCCTCATAGCTCTTTTACCATTAGTCATTAATACGCCGTTTGTTACACAGGACTCCATTATGGCTTTTACACCTTTTCCTCCCCGTCAGCCTATGGCTTCTGCCCGTTTACCACTGACGCTGATGACGCTTGATGACTGGGCGCTTGCCACCATTACTGGCGCGGACAGCGAAAAATATATGCAGGGTCAGGTGACAGCAGACGTCAGCCAGATGTCAGAAGACCAGCATTTGCTCGCCGCGCATTGCGACGCCAAAGGTAAAATGTGGAGCAATTTGCGTCTGTTCCGCGATGGCGACGGCTTTGCATGGATTGAACGCCGCAGCGTGCGTGATTCGCAGCTGACTGAACTGAAAAAATATGCGGTGTTTTCTAAAGTGACCATCGTGCCAGACGATGAACGTGTGCTGCTCGGTGTTGCCGGTTTTCAGGCACGCGCCGCGCTGGAAAATCTCTTCAGAGAAATGCCTTCGAAGGAAAAACAGGTAGTCAGAGAAGGTGCGACCACACTGCTATGGTTTGAACATCCGGCAGAACGTTTTCTGATCGTAACCGATGAAGCTACTGCCAATATGCTGACCGATAAACTGCGCGGTGAAGCGGAACTGAACAATAGCCAACAGTGGCTGGCATTAAACATTGAAGCAGGTTTTCCGGTGATTGATGCCGCCAACAGCGGGCAGTTTATCCCACAGGCGACCAACCTCCAGGCGCTGGGCGGTATCAGCTTTAAGAAAGGCTGCTATACCGGACAAGAGATGGTGGCACGAGCAAAATTCCGTGGTGCCAACAAACGCGCGCTCTGGTTGCTGACAGGTAGTGCCAGCCGACTGCCGGAAGCTGGTGAAGACTTAGAGCTGAAAATGGGCGAGAACTGGCGTCGTACTGGTACGGTGCTGGCTGCGGTAAAACTGGAAGATGGTCAGGTCGTGGTACAGGTCGTCATGAATAACGATATGGAACCGGACAGCATCTTCCGCGTGCGCGACGATGCGAATACATTGCGTATCGAGCCGCTGCCGTATTCGCTGGAAGAGTAAATCGCTGTATCGCTTCGGGCATCTATTGCCTGATGCGACGCTGGCGCGTCTTATCAGGCCTTCAACTTGGTGCCTTTTTCACAAGTGGGAAGCGGCCCGTAGGCTGGATAAGGCGTTCACGCCGCATCCGGCAGTTGCGCTCCGATGCCTGATGCGACGCTGGTGTGTCTTTTCAGGCCGACAAAGGCACAGCCATTACGGCTGTCCAATATACAAATAGATCGCCAGGAAATGGCACACACTACCGCCGAGTACAAAGCCGTGCCAGATGGCGTGGTTGTAGGGGATGCGTTTGCAGACGTAGAAAATCACCCCAAGCGAGTAAACCACACCGCCTACCGCCAGTAAGGTAACGCTGCCCGCCGCGAGCTTAACTGCCATTTCATAAATCACCACCAGTGACAGCCAGCCCATCGCCAGATAAGTCACCAGAGATAAAATTTTGAATCGGTGCGCGATGGTCAGTTTGAACAGAATCCCCAGCAATGCCAGGCTCCAGATAACAATCATCAACCCGCGCGCTAACGGAGAATCCAGCCCCACCAGCAAAAACGGCGTGTAGGTTCCGGCAATCAACAAGTAAATGGCGCAATGGTCAAATTTCTTCAGCCACATTTTTGCCCGTTGATGAGGAATGGCGTGATAAAGCGTCGAAGCGAGGAACAGCAGGATCATACTGCCGCCATAGAGGCTGTAACTGGTTATCGCTGTGGCACTGGCATTGAGATCCACCGCCTGAACCAGTAGCAACACCAGCCCAACGATACCAAACACCAGCCCAATGCCGTGACTGATGCTGTTGGCAATTTCCTCTGCCAGCGAATATCCCTGCTTAATGAGAGGCTTCTGAACCATAACTTACTCCGGAGAAACGTACACGCACGTGAACACTTCTCCAGCGTAACTGAGAATAGTTCCAGTGAACACCTGTTAGCTAAAATAAATTCTGATTTGAGAGTAATCTCCGAAAAATCATGAAATTAAATGTTAAATTTCAACTAACAGGCGTGAGTTCAACTTAAAGGCATTTAAATTCAATTACATAAAACCGTGTCTGACCAGGATAGATGTCGGCAATGACTTTTTTCAGTTCAGGCAGGGTCATATTTTCCTGTTGTGCATGTTTTTCTGTGAGAGTATCCAGCGTTACGGTTGAAGTTGCGGTAACTTCAATGGTGCAAAAATAGCCGTTATCTTCAAAGCGCCCGACGCGAAGCACATCGCCCGTTTTAAAGTGCGATTCAGACTCGTCGCGGATGGTGATGGTTTTACGCCCAGCCAGAATGTCATCCTGGAAACGTTGAAAAAAAGTGATGTCGTTTGGCTGCATGGTACTATTTCCTGTAAGAATTGACTCATTTGGAGCCTATGATAGTGAAAAAACTCACCTTACCGAAAGATTTCTTATGGGGCGGCGCAGTAGCCGCTCATCAGGTCGAAGGCGGCTGGAACAAAGGCGGCAAAGGGCCGAGCATTTGTGACGTTCTGACCGGTGGCGCACACGGCGTGCCGCGCGAAATCACCAAAGAAGTCTTACCGGGCAAATACTATCCGAACCATGAAGCCGTTGATTTTTATGGTCACTACAAGGAAGACATCAAGCTATTTGCCGAAATGGGCTTCAAATGTTTTCGGACTTCCATCGCCTGGACACGCATTTTTCCAAAAGGCGATGAAGCTCAGCCAAACGAAGAAGGGCTGAAGTTCTACGATGATATGTTCGATGAACTGCTGAAATACAACATCGAACCGGTGATCACCCTCTCCCACTTTGAAATGCCGCTGCATCTGGTGCAGCAATACGGTAGCTGGACCAACCGTAAAGTGGTTGATTTCTTTGTCCGTTTCGCGGAAGTGGTATTTGAACGCTATAAGCATAAAGTCAAATACTGGATGACCTTCAACGAAATTAACAACCAGCGTAACTGGCGTGCGCCGCTGTTCGGTTACTGCTGCTCCGGCGTGGTGTATACCGAGCATGAAAACCCGGAAGAGACGATGTATCAGGTGCTGCATCACCAGTTTGTCGCCAGCGCCCTGGCGGTGAAAGCCGCGCGTCGCATTAACCCGGAGATGAAAGTCGGCTGTATGCTGGCGATGGTGCCGCTCTATCCTTACTCCTGTAACCCGGACGATGTGATGTTTGCCCAGGAGTCGATGCGCGAACGCTACGTCTTTACCGATGTGCAGCTGCGTGGCTATTACCCGTCCTATGTGTTGAACGAGTGGGAGCGTCGCGGATTTAACATCAAAATGGAAGACGGCGATCTGGATGCGCTGCGCGAAGGCACCTGCGATTATCTTGGTTTCAGCTATTACATGACCAACGCAGTGAAGGCCGAAGGCGGCACCGGCGATGCGATCTCTGGTTTTGAAGGCAGCGTACCGAACCCGTATGTTAAAGCATCTGACTGGGGCTGGCAGATTGATCCTGTGGGTCTGCGTTACGCGCTATGCGAATTGTATGAGCGTTACCAGAAGCCGCTGTTTATTGTCGAAAACGGTTTTGGCGCTTACGACAAAGTGGAAGAAGACGGCAGCATCAACGACGACTACCGCATTGATTACCTGCGCGCCCATATCGAAGAGATGAAAAAAGCGGTGACTTACGATGGCGTAGATCTGATGGGCTACACGCCGTGGGGCTGCATCGACTGCGTGTCATTCACTACCGGGCAGTACAGCAAACGCTACGGCTTTATCTATGTGAATAAACATGACGACGGTACTGGCGATATGTCGCGTTCACGTAAGAAGAGCTTTGACTGGTACAAAGAAGTGATTGCCAGCAACGGCGAGAAGCTTTAAGTCGATGAAGTACCGGATGCAATACTCGTTGCATCCGGTCAGATAACTTTCCTGTTTTATTTTCCACCCGCCAAATCGATAAAACTTCCCGTGACATAAGAGGCTTTATCACTTAACAGCCAGACGATGGCCTGCGCGACCTCTTCCGCCTGTCCGCCGCGCTGCATGGGGATGTTCGACTTGACGCGATCTACGCGTCCGGGTTCACCGCCGCTGGCGTGCATTTCGGTATAAATAAACCCTGGCCGCACGCCGTTAACGCGAATTCCTTGCGCAGCGACTTCCAGAGACAGTCCGGTGGTTAACGTATCAATCGCCCCTTTCGATGCCGCATAATCAACGTATTCTCCCGGCGATCCCAGCAGTGAGGCCACTGAAGAGACATTGACGATAGCACCGCCATTACCGCCGTTTTTTAGCGCCATACGCTTTACTGCTTCGCGGCAGCAGAGAAAAAAACCCGTCACGTTGGTGGAAAGTACCCGGTTGATTCGCTCTGCGGTAAAGTTTTCTACGGTGCACTGGGTAAACAAGATCCCGGCGTTATTGACCAGCGCGGCTAGCGGTTCATCGTGCTGATCGATTGCTGTAAACATCGCGACGACCTGGTTTTCGTCGCTGATATCCGCCTGGAGTGCAAATGCCTTGCCACCGGCTTGCGTTATTAAGTTCACCACTTCCTGCGCCGCGTGGAGGTTTTGTTGATAATTAACCGCCACCGTATACCCTTCTTGCGCCAACAGTAATGCAGTTGCCCGCCCGATGCCGCGACTGCCACCGGTCACAAGTGCTGTAGCCATTTGTTTTTCCCAAAAAATAAAGGCGCCAAAGCGCCTTTCAAATTATTGATGACAAAGTACTTTTATTATGCCGGATGCGGCGTGAACGCCTTATCCTGCCTACAAGATCGTGCAAATTCAATACATTGCACAGACTATGTAGGCCTGATAAACGAAGTGCATCAGGCAATGTTGAGTTTGACATCAGTGTCAAAGGCGCCGAAGCGCCTTTAGAAGATAGTCGAATCAGTAAATTACTGGTATTCGCTAATCGGTACGCAGGAGCAGAACAGGTGACGGTCGCCGTAAACATCATCCAGACGTTTCACCGTCGGCCAGTATTTGTCTGCCACGCCTGCCGGGAATACTGCAACTTCACGGCTGTACGGATGCGCCCACTCGGCGACCAGTTCGCTCTGAATGTGCGGCGCGTTCACCAGCGGGTTATCTTCCAGCGGCCAGACACCGGCTTTCACCTGGTCAATTTCTGCGCGGATAGCCAGCATCGCGTCGATAAAGCGATCCAGTTCCACTTTGCTTTCAGATTCAGTCGGTTCAACCATCAGCGTACCCGCCACCGGGAACGACATGGTCGGCGCGTGGAAACCGTAGTCGATCAGGCGCTTGGCAATATCCAGCTCGCTGATGCCGGTTTCTTCTTTCAGCGGGCGAATATCGAGAATACATTCGTGCGCCACGCGACCGTCGCGACCGGTATACAGCACCGGGAAGGCATCCTGCAGGCGGCTGGCAATATAGTTGGCGTTAAGAATTGCCACCTGGCTTGCTTTTTTCAGCCCTTCTGCGCCCATCATGCGGATGTACATCCAGCTGATTGGCAGGATAGAGGCGCTACCGAACGGTGCCGCAGAAACCGCGCCCTGACGGGTTAACATGCCTTCGATTTGCACCACGCTATGACCCGGTACAAACGGTGCAAGATGCGCTTTCACGCCGATCGGTCCCATACCCGGACCACCACCGCCGTGCGGAATGCAGAAAGTTTTATGCAGGTTGAGGTGCGAAACGTCTGCGCCAATAAAGCCCGGCGAGGTGATGCCAACCTGAGCATTCATGTTCGCACCATCAAGGTAAACCTGACCGCCGAACTGATGCACGACTTCACACACTTCACGGATCGTTTCTTCATACACGCCGTGGGTGGACGGATAGGTCACCATGATACAGGAGAGGTTATCGCCCGCCTGTTCCGCTTTCGCGCGCAGATCAGCCAGATCGATGTTGCCGTTTTTATCACAAGCCACAACCACCACCTGCATTCCTGCCATATGTGCAGAAGCGGGGTTAGTTCCGTGCGCAGAAGCCGGGATCAGGCAGATATCGCGATGCCCTTCGTTGCGGCTTTCATGATAATGACGAATCGCCAGCAGGCCCGCGTATTCGCCCTGTGCGCCAGAGTTCGGCTGCATACAGACGGCGTCGTAACCGGTCAATTTCACCAGCCAGTCAGCCAGCTGCGCGATCATCTGCTGATAACCTTCGGCCTGCTCGGGCGGGCAGAACGGGTGCAGTTCGGCAAATTCCGGCCAGGTGATTGGGATCATCTCGGCGGCGGCGTTCAGTTTCATGGTGCAGGAACCCAGCGGGATCATCGCCTGATTCAGCGCCAGATCTTTACGCTCCAGCGAGTGCATATAGCGCATCATTTCGGTTTCGCTATGGTAGCGATTAAACACCGGATGGGTGAGAATTTCGTCGTCGCGCAGCATCGCAGGCTGAATAGAGCGGCTGTCGTGAGCCACGTCTTTGTCCAGCGTGTCTATGTCCAGCCCGTGGTTATCGCCCAGCAGCACGCTGAAAAGCTGCATCACGTTTTCGCGCGTGGTGGTTTCATCAAGGGTGATCCCAACCGCGTTCAGAATATCGCTACGCAGGTTGATTTCAGCCGCTTCGGCACGCGCCAGTACGCCCGCTTTGTCTGCCACTTCCACACACAAAGTGTCGAAATAGTGCGCATGGCGCAGCTTCAGACCTTTTTGTTGCAGGCCCGCCGCCAGAATATCGGTCAGACGGTGGATGCGATTAGCGATACGTTTCAGGCCAACCGGGCCGTGATAAACGGCATACAGGCTGGCGATGTTTGCCAGAAGTACCTGGGAAGTACAAATGTTGGAGTTCGCTTTCTCACGGCGAATATGTTGCTCGCGAGTCTGCATCGCCATGCGCAGCGCGGTATTGCCAGCTGCATCTTTCGATACACCGATAATACGGCCCGGCATTGAGCGTTTGTATTCATCTTTCGCCGCAAAGAATGCCGCGTGCGGGCCACCGTAGCCCATCGGCACACCAAAGCGTTGCGCCGAACCAAAAACAATATCCGCGCCCTGTTTACCCGGCGCGGTTAACAGCACCAGCGCCATAATATCGGCGGCGACGCTGACCACAATTTTGCGTGATTTCAGTTCGCTGATAAGCGCAGTGTAGTCATGGATTTCGCCCGTCGTACCGACCTGCTGTAACAGCACGCCGAACACCTCCTGGTGATCGAGCACTTTTTGCGCGTCATCGACAATCACTTCAAAACCAAAGGTTTCGGCACGGGTGCGAACCACATCCAGCGTTTGCGGATGAACGTCAGAAGCAACGAAGAAGCGGTTGGCATTTTTCAGTTTGCTGACGCGTTTCGCCATCGCCATTGCTTCGGCGGCAGCAGTGGCTTCGTCAAGAAGAGAAGCCGAAGCCATATCCAGCCCGGTTAAATCCAGCGTTACCTGCTGGAAGTTGAGCAGTGCTTCGAGGCGGCCCTGGGAGACTTCAGGTTGATACGGAGTATACGCGGTATACCAGCCCGGATTTTCCAGCATGTTACGCAGAATAACCGGCGGCAACTGCACGGCGGTGTAACCCATGCCAATGTAAGACGTGAAGCGTTTATTGCGACTGGCAATAGCCTTGAGTTCCGCCAGCGCGGCGTATTCGGTCGCCGGTGCGCCAACCTGCGGCGGAGTCGCAAGCTGAATATCTTTCGGCACAATCTGGCCGGTCAGCGCGTTTAACGATTGTGCGCCAACGGCATTCAGCATTTCTTGCTGTTGCGCGGCGTCCGGTCCGATATGGCGTTCAATAAAAGCGCCGCTGTTTTCAAGCTGGCTTAACGTCTGTGTCATGAGCGATGGTTCCTGAAACGTGCAGTGAATTGTGAACCTCTCTCCTTGCGAAGAGAGTGAGGGTGAGACGTAAATTTCCCTCACCCTGATCCTCTCCCGCAGAAGAGGATTAAAGCCGTTACTCGTCTTCTAACAGTGCTTCGTATGCGGTCGCATCCAGCAGTGATTCCAGTTCGCTTTCATCGCTGGCTTTGATTTTAAAGATCCAGCCGCCTGCATACGGTTCGCTGTTCACCAGTTCCGGGGAATCGCTCAGTACGTCGTTTACCGCCACGATTTCACCGCTTACTGGCGCATAAATGTCTGACGCCGCTTTTACCGATTCGGCAACCGCGCAGTCATCGCCCGCGCTAACCGTCGCGCCCACTTCCGGCAGGTCAACAAACACCATATCGCCTAACAGCTCCTGAGCGTGTTCGGTGATGCCAACGGTGTAAGTGCCGTCGGCTTCTTTACGCAGCCATTCGTGTTCTTTGCTGTATTTCAGTTCTGCTGGTACGTTGCTCATCAATCAATCTCCAAAAAAGTAAATCACGCGACGGCTTTGCCGTTACGCACAAAAACAGGTTTCGTCACTTTAACCGGCATTTCACGGTTGCGAATTTGCACAATCGCTGTTTCACCAATACCTTCCGGCACGCGCGCCAGCGCAATGCTATAACCCAGCGTCGGGGAGAAAGTACCGCTGGTGATAATGCCTTCATGCTGGTTGCCCTGCGCGTCGGTAAAACGTACCGGCAGTTCATTACGCAGCACGCCTTTTTCGGTCATCACCAGACCAACTAATTTTTCTGTGCCATGCTCACGCTGCACTTCCAGAGCTTCACGGCCGATAAAGTCACGATCTGCCGGTTCCCAGGCGATAGTCCAGCCCATGTTGGCGGCTAAAGGAGAAATGGTTTCGTCCATCTCCTGACCATAAAGATTCATGCCCGCTTCCAGACGCAGCGTGTCACGCGCGCCCAGGCCGCATGGCTTAACGCCCGCTTCCACCAGCGCGCGCCAGAAATCGGCCGCTTTTTCATTGGGCAGCGCAATTTCATAACCCGCTTCACCGGTATAACCGGTGGTGGCAATAAACAGATCGCCCGCCTGCACGCCAAAGAACGGTTTCATCCCTTCCACTGCCTGACGCTGGGCATCATTAAACAGTGTGGCAGCTTTTGCCTGCGCATTCGGCCCTTGTACGGCAATCATGGAAAGGTCATCACGAACGGTAATTTCGATGCCGAAAGGTTCAGCGTGTTGGGTAATCCAGGAGAGGTCTTTTTCGCGGGTGGCGGAGTTAACAACGAGGCGGAAGAAATCTTCAGTGAAGTAGTAGACGATGAGGTCATCTATCACACCGCCAGAGGCATTCAGCATCCCCGAGTAAAGGGCTTTGCCGCTTTTGGTGAGCTTCGCCACATCGTTCGCCAGCAGATAACGCAGAAACTCCCGGGTGCGGCTGCCGCGGAGATCGACGATGGTCATATGCGACACATCAAACATTCCGGCATCGGTACGTACCGCATGATGTTCGTCGATTTGCGAACCGTAATGCAGCGGCATCATCCAGCCGTGGAAATCCACCATGCGAGCGCCGCAAAGCGTGTGTTGTTCGTACAAAGGAGTCTGTTGTGCCATCTTGTCCTCATTGAATAAGCGGGGCTGACAACTTTTCGCGGTGAAATTGTCACCACGAAACCCAGCACTGGAGCCACTCCCGGTCCCCAACGCAATCGTTCTCTTTTCCCTGAACTTACCACCGAAACAGACGGTTAACCATAAGGAAAAATTGATCATCACATTAGCTTATGGTTAAAAACCGCAAAAATGACAACAGGACAAAAAACCAAATAACACGATACCAGCAAACAAACATAACGAATTAATAAAACAGTTTTGAATAAAGCGATATTAAGAACTAAAAAATTGTCAAATATCACTAAATCAAAAATTAACGACATTAGAAAATATAATGCGAAATTGCGGGTGAAATTAGTTTATTTCAAATGAGGAAAATCTCCCGGCGAAAAAACCGGGAGATGAAAGTGTGATGGGTATCAAATAAACAACAGAGGAGAAATTTTTAACGCAGCCATTCAGGCAAATCGTTTAATCCCATTGCCTGGCGGATAAGTTGTGGTTTAACGCCAGGAAGCGTGTCGGCCAGTTTCAGACCAATATCACGCAGCAGTTTTTTCGCCGGATTGGTACCGGAAAACAGATCGCGAAAGCCCTGCATACCTGCCAGCATCAGCGCTGCGCTGTGCTTACGGCTACGCTCATAGCGACGCAGGTAAATGTACTGCCCGATGTCTTTACCCTGACGGTGCAACCGTTTCAGTTCAGCAATCAGCTCTGCAGCATCCATAAAGCCGAGATTTACCCCCTGCCCCGCCAGCGGGTGGATGGTATGCGCGGCGTCGCCCACCAGCGCCAGACGGTGCGCGGCAAACTGGCGCGCATAACGCCCCGTCAGCGGAAACACCTGACGCTCGCTCTCAACCTTGCATAAGCCCAGGCGATTATCAAAAGCGATATTTAACGCGCGATTAAATTCGTCTTCCCCTGCCTGCTGCATCCGCTGCGCTTCCTCTGGCGACAGTGACCAGACAATCGAGCAAAGATGCGGATCGCTAAGCGGTAAAAAGGCCAGAATGCCTTCGCCATGGAAAACCTGCCGCGCCACCGCATCATGCGGTTCTTCCGTGCGAATGGTCGCCACCAGCGCGTGATGCTGATAATCCCAGAAAGTCAGCGGAATATCGGCCTTGTTGCGCAACCAGGAATTAGCGCCGTCCGCACCAATTACCAGACGCGCCGTTAACATGCTGCCATCTTTCAGCGTCAGGAAGGTTTCGTTTTCCCCCCAGGCGACCTGCTGTAATTCTGCGGGGGCCAGCAGGGTGATATCTGATGACTGCTGTGCTTTGTTCCACAGCGAGTAATGAATCACTGAGTTTTCAACGATATGCCCAAGATGGCTATAGCCCATGCTTTGATCGTCAAACGAGATGTGACCAAAACTGTCTTTATCCCACACTTCCATACCGTGATAACAGCTGGCTCGGCGAGAGAGGATGTCCTGCCAGACGCCAAGACGGGTGAGTAATTTTTCGCTGGCGGCATTGATAGCCGAAACGCGCAGTTGTGGTGGTGCATCCGCCGCCAGAGGTTCCGGTACGCGCTGCTCCAGTACGGCAACGCGTAAGCCGCTCCCCTGTAAGCCGCAGGCAACCGCCAACCCCACCATGCCGCCGCCAACAATGGCTACATCAACACTTTGCATTGTTTATTCCTTAAAACCGCCTTCAACGCGCCACCCAACCGAGGGTGCGCTGCGCCAGCACATCGCGTGCCGGGGTGAATAATTCCATCGTCATCAGTCCGATGTTGCGCCCGACAACCAGCGGCGCCCAACGGTTGGCAAAAAGATGTACCAGACTGTCCGTGACGCCGATGGTTGCTTCGCGATCGCTCTGCCGACGCTGCTGATAACGGCATAATACGCCGTAATCACCAATGTCTTCTGCGCGCTCCTGCGCCTGGGTCAGGGTTTCCGCAAGGCTCATCACATCACGCATACCGAGGTTAAATCCTTGCCCGGCAATCGGGTGCAGGGTTTGCGCCGCATTGCCCACCAGCACGGTGCGATGGGTAATCGGTCTGGCGGCGCGGGTTAACGCCAGCGGATAAGCACTGCGTTTACCGGCGTGGGTAATTTGCCCCAGTCGCCAGCCAAAGGCTGACTGGAGTTCACGGCAAAACTTCTCGTCGCTCCACGCCAACACTTCTTCGCGCCGTTCCAGTGGATGACACCAGACCAGCGAACAGCGTCCTTCAGACATCGGCAACATCGCCAGCGGGCCATGTTGCGTAAAGCGTTCAAAAGCGCGGCCTTCGTGCGCAACGGAAGTCGCAACGTTCGCAATCACAGCCAGTTGTTCGTAGGGCTCCTGCTGCCAGTCAACGCCGCACACAGTGGCTAACGCTGAATGGGTGCCATCAGCGGCTATCAGCACGCGGCCCGTCAGCGTCTCGCCACTCTCCAGCGTCACTTCAACGTTAGCTGGGGTACGAACAACATTAGCAATGCGATCCGGGCAATGCACCGTTACGCCAGGCGCTTTGCGCAACAGCGAAAACAGCCGCTGCCCGACATTATGCAATTCGACAACCTGCCCCAGCGCCGCCAGTTGGTAATCTTCTGCGGCGAGGGTGACGAATCCGGCATGACCGCGATCACTGACATGCACGGTGGTGATGGCGGTTGCGCAATCAGCCAGAGATTGCCAGACGCCAATGCGCGCCAGTTGCTGACAGGTACCCGCCGCCAGCGCAATAGCCCGTCCATCAAAGCCCGGATGAGCATGAGACTCTGGCGCGGTCGCTTCAATCAAATGTACCGGCAGCGTCCCGTGACTTAACCGGGAAATAGCCAGCGCCAGCGTCGCGCCCGCCATGCCGCCACCGACGATGATTACGCTCATTGCTTTCTCGCAGCTGCCATCAACGCTTCAATTTCTTCCGGCTTTTTCACCACGCTGGCGGTGAGGTTTTCGTTGCCGTTTTCGGTAATCACAATGTCGTCTTCAATACGAATGCCGATCCCACGATATTGTTCTGGTACATCCGCATCCGGCGCAATATACAGACCGGGCTCTACGGTCAGTACCATACCTGGTTCAAGAATGCGCGAGCGCTCCTGGCCATAAACGCCCACATCATGGACATCCAGTCCTAACCAGTGGCTAAGGCCATGCATAAAGAAAGGACGATGTGCGTTCTGAGCGATCAGTTCATCAACATCACCTTTGAGGATGCCGAGTTTTACCAGGCCGCTAACCATGATACGCACAACTTCCCCGGTGACTTCCTGAATGGAGGTTCCCGGACGATACAGACGCAAGCTGGTTTCGAGAGATTCCAGCACAATGTCGTAGATTTCGCGCTGGGCCTGGGTGAATTTGCCGTTGACCGGGAAGGTACGGGTGATATCGCCCGCGTAACCTTTATATTCACAACCAGCATCAATCAACACCAGGTCGCCGTCGCGCAGTTCACACTCGTTTTCGGTGTAATGCAGAATGCAGCCGTTTTCACCACTGCCGACAATGGTGTTATAGGAAGGATAGCGCGCACCGTGGCGGTTGAATTCGTGGTGAATTTCGCCTTCCAGATGGTACTCGAACATCCCCGGACGGCATTTTTCCATCGCCCGGGTATGCGCCAGGGCGGTGATTTCACCCGCGCGGCGAAGTACGGCAATCTCTTCCGGCGATTTGAACAGGCGCATTTCATGAACAATGGGACGCCAGTCGATCATCGTTGCTGGCGCGGTGAGATTTTGCCGCGAGCCTTTACGCAGTTTTTCCAGCGCACTATTCACGATTTCATCAGCATATGCATATTCGCCCTGGGCGTGGTAAACCACATCCAGACCATTAAGTAGTTGATAAAGTTGCTGATTGATTTCGCTGAACGCCAGAGCGCGATCAACGCCCAGTTTCTCTGGCGCGGCATCCTGCCCTAAACGACGGCCAAACCAGATCTCCGCCGTCAGGTCGCGCACGCGGTTAAACAAAACGCTGTGGTTATGAGTGTCATCGCTTTTAATCAGCACCAGCACCGCTTCCGGTTCATTAAAGCCGGTGAAGTACCAGAAGTCGCTGTTCTGACGATAGGGGTATTCGCTGTCGGCGCTACGGGTCACTTCTGGTGCCGCAAAAATCAGCGCGGCGCTGCCGGGTTGCATTTGCTCCACCAGGGCCTGACGGCGGCGCTGAAATTCCTGCTGAGATATCTCACTCATAACACTCTCCTTACGTTTTTTGTTTTTAGTGTAGAGTTGGTTTTTGTACTTCTGGTGCGGTCGGTTGCGGATGAGTAAAGGTGTCGTGGCATAACAGCGCGGCAACACGGACGTACTCGATGATCTCTTCAAGCGACATTTCCAGCTCTTCTTGATCTTCGTCTTCGTCGTAGCCCAGTTGCGCGATGTTACGCAGATCGTCAATGGCTTCGCCAGTTTCACCGGTCACTTTATCCAGCTTCGGCTGAGTGACGCCAAGACCGAGCAGGAAGTGATTTACCCAGCCTGCCAACGCATCAGCGCGATCGAAAACGCTAACGTCATCGCCATCAGGCAGATAAAGCTGAAAAAGGAAGCCGTCATCTTGCAAGGCATCACTGGTGGCAGAGTGCATTTTGCGCAATGCCTGGGCAAGTTCATGCCCGAAAGCCATACCTTCGTTCGTCAGGTCGTGAAGCAGCGGCAGCCAGGAGCTGTCATCATTACCGCCACATATCATCCCACTGATTAAACCATGCATCTCAGCAGGGGTCAGACCTGTCCCTTGTTGGTTCAGATACTGGTTCATTTCATTGTAACCAGGCATTTCGTTCTGTATTGACATAAGCATTCGGCATCAAAGGGAGGAAGATTCATGATATGCTATCACTTTGGACCCTGGTGGACCAGAAAAGGGCTTGTCTCATTGCACCAGGGTAGCTATAGTTTCGCCCCTTCGCAGACCAAAGGTCTGAAGGCGAAGGCAGCGCAGTCAATCAGCAGGAAGGTGGCATGTCTGCACAACCCGTCGATATCCAAATTTTTGGCCGTTCACTGCGTGTGAACTGCCCGCCTGACCAAAGGGATGCGTTGAATCAGGCTGCGGACGATCTGAACCAACGGTTGCAAGATCTGAAAGAACGCACTAGAGTCACAAATACTGAACAGTTGGTTTTCATTGCCGCATTGAATATCAGCTACGAGTTAGCGCAAGAAAAAGCGAAGACTCGTGACTACGCGGCAAGTATGGAACAGCGTATTCGGATGCTGCAACAGACCATCGAACAAGCGTTACTTGAACAAGGTCGCATCACCGAAAAAACGAACCAAAACTTTGAATGACACTTTCCGGTTTACTGTGGTAGAGTAACCGTGAAGACAAAATTTCTCTGAGATGTTCGCAAGCGGGCCAGTCCCCTGAGCCGATATTTCATACCACAAGAATGTGGCGCTCCGTGGTTGGTGAGCATGCTCGGTCCGTCCGAGAAGCCTTAAAACTGCGACGACACATTCACCTTGAACCAAGGGTTCAAGGGTTACAACCTGCGGCGGCATCTCGGAGATTCCCTTCTTAATCTGGCACCAGCCATGACGCAACTACCAGAATTCCCACTGACATTATCCCGACAAGAAATCCGTAAAATGATTCGGCAGCGTCGTCGTGCGTTAACGCCGGAGCAACAACGTGAAATGGGCCAGCTGGCTGCCATGCGGATGATGAATTATCCCCCTGTTGTGATGGCGCATACGGTCGCTGTATTTCTCTCTTTTGATGGCGAACTCGACACCCAGCCGCTCATAGAACAACTCTGGCGCGCAGGTAAGCGCGTGTATCTTCCAGTTTTACATCCCTTTAGTGCCGGTAATTTACTGTTCCTGAATTACCATCCTAAGAGTGAACTGGTGATGAACAGGTTGAAGATCCACGAACCAAAACTGGACGTGCGTGACGTGCTACCCCTTTCCCGATTAGACGTCCTGATAACACCGCTGGTCGCCTTTGATGAGTTCGGTCAACGCCTCGGAATGGGCGGTGGATTTTATGATCGGACATTGCAAAACTGGCAGCACTACAACATGCAGCCAGTAGGTTATGCCCATGATTGCCAGTTGGTGGAAAAACTCCCCGTAGAAGAATGGGACGTCCCGCTGCCTGCGGTGGTTACGCCATCGAAAATCTGGGAGTGGTGAGGGCGACACACCTGCATCGCCCTGATTGACATCGTTGATTCTTTGACCTAATTTAGTGAGTAAGGGTAAGGGAGGATTGCTCCTCCCCTGAGACTGACTGTTAATAAGCTGGCAAACTTATGAGTAACAGTACAATCAGTATGATGACAAGTCGCATCATAACCCTTCTCCTTTAAGCCCTCGCTTCGGTGAGGGCTTTACCGTTACAGCCCTGCGCTGCCCCGTCATCGTAAATCCTCTTTGAATAAACACAACGCATTGATCTGGCTTTAATTTATTTCTTCGAGCAGGCTCGCAAAGGCGATTACACAGCGATGCAAATGCCGTAATTAGCGCGGTAAAAAGGATAAAAAAACGGGCAAGTCAGTGACCTGCCCGTTGATTGTCAGAGAAGGAAAATTAGTACAGCAGACGGGCGCGAACAGTACCCGGAATAGCTTTCATGGCCTGTAACGCTTTTTCAGCAACGTCTTCGTCAGCTTCAATATCAATAACGACGTAACCCATCTGGGCAGAAGTTTGCAGATATTGCGCGGCAATGTTGACGCCCTGCTCGGCAAATATTTTGTTCAGCGCAGTCAGCACGCCCGGGCGGTTTTCGTGAATGTGCATCAGACGGCGTCCACCATGCAACGGCAGCGAGACTTCCGGGAAGTTCACCGCAGAGAGTGTGGAGCCATTGTCAGAGTACTTGATTAATTTGCCCGCAACTTCCAGGCCGATATTCTCCTGTGCTTCCTGAGTTGAACCGCCAATGTGTGGCGTCAGAAGGACGTTGTCGAATTCGCACAGCGGAGAGGTAAATGGATCGCTGTTGGTCGCCGGTTCCGTCGGAAATACGTCGATTGCCGCCCCCGCCAGATGTTTGCTCGCCAGCGCGTCACACAGCGCCGGAATATCAACCACCGTTCCGCGCGAAGCGTTAATCAGTAGCGAGCCCGGCTTCATCAGCGAGATCTCTTTCGCGCCCATCATATTTTTGGTAGACGCATTCTCTGGCACATGCAGACTCACTACATCGCTCATATTCAGCAGGTCGGAAAGATGTTGCACCTGAGTGGCGTTGCCCAAAGGCAGTTTGTTTTCAATATCATAGAAGTAAACATACATCCCCAGCGATTCCGCCAGAATGCCCAGTTGCGTACCAATATGACCATAACCAATAATGCCCAGCTTTTTGCCGCGCGCTTCAAAAGAACCTGCGGCCAGCTTGTTCCATACGCCACGGTGCGCTTTGGCGTTGGCTTCCGGCACTCCGCGTAATAGCAGCAGAAGTTCGCCAATCACCAACTCAGCAACGGAACGCGTATTTGAAAACGGGGCATTAAATACCGGGATCCCGCGTTTTGCCGCAGCATTCAAATCAACCTGGTTGGTCCCAATGCAGAAACAGCCAATAGCGACCAGTTTTTCAGCAGCATTGATCACGTCTTCGGTCAGATGGGTACGGGATCGCAAGCCGATGAAGTGGGCATCGCGGATGGATTCTTTTAATTGTTCATCATCCAGCGCGCCTTTGTGAAATTCGATGTTGGTGTAACCTGCCGCACGAAGGCTTTCGAGCGCCTTTTGATGCACGCCTTCTACCAGCAGAAACTTAATCTTGTCTTTCTCCAGCGATACCTTTGCCATTTACCCAATCCTGTCTTTGAAATGTTGTGTGCGGATTTGCGTCCGCCTTTCAACATATCAAAAAATAATATTGCGGCAATATGAACGTTTGCGTCGCGATGTTGAGGAAATATCACGCAAAGGTATTTCTTGGATGAATATGCTGGTTTAGAGGATTTATTTAGAGCAATCGACAATAGCCTGGTAAAAACGTGACACATGTCACCAAATTTAATGAAGAGAATTTTTTTAACGGGGGAGGTTCCCCCGTCAGATCATTTCACAATGGTTTTGACACCGTCAGGTGTGCCAATCAGCGCAACGTCCGCGCCACGGTTAGCAAACAAGCCAACGGTCACCACGCCAGGAATCGCATTTATAGCGTTTTCCATCGCGATCGGGTCAAGGATTTCCATGCCGTGGACGTCGAGGATCACGTTGCCATTATCGGTCACCACACCCTGACGGTATTCCGGACGACCGCCCAGTTTCACCAGCTGGCGCGCCACTGCACTACGTGCCATCGGGATAACTTCTACTGGCAGCGGGAATTTGCCCAGAATATCAACCTGCTTGGAAGCGTCTGCAATACAGATAAATTTTTCCGCAACCGAAGCAATGATTTTTTCACGGGTCAGCGCCGCACCGCCGCCTTTGATCATCTGCATGTGGCCGTTGATTTCATCTGCGCCATCAACGTAGATGCCAAGGCTGTCGACTTCGTTGAGATCAAAAACGTGAATGCCGAGGCTCTTCAGTTTTTCAGTGGAAGCATCTGAACTGGAAACGGCCCCTTCAATCTGGCCTTTCATTGTACCGAGCGCGTCAATAAAGTGTGCGGCGGTGGAACCTGTACCTACACCAACAATGGTGCCGGGCTGAACATACTGAAGTGCCGCCCATCCTACTGCTTTTTTCAATTCATCCTGCGTCATGATCGTTTCGCCTGTGGTATGAAATTTCACTCGCATTATATACAAAAAAAGCGATTCAGACCCCGTTGGCAAGCCGCGTGGTTAACTCATCCATAAAATAACGGGCAATGTTGCTCTTCAGGAAAAAGATAGACAAAGGGCCTAATATTCAGCTCCACAGCATAAACCGTTGCACCAACTCTCCGTTCTCCCGCGCAGACGCAATGGGATTATTGGCCGATAAACCAACCTTTACAACACACGGCCCAGGTACTTCACAAAGGTTTAGAAAGCACGGTATTGCCAACCAAAATGTCCACTATGACCGCTTTTGTATGCGTTAAATACTCTGTACCCAAAGCAAAATTATGTCATAGTTCGGCATAAGAAAATTTGAGGAGCAGGTTAAAGCAATGAAACGCCCGGACTACAGGACATTACAGGCACTGGATGCGGTGATACGTGAACGAGGATTTGAGCGCGCGGCACAGAAATTGTGCATTACGCAATCAGCCGTCTCACAGCGCATTAAGCAGCTGGAAAATATGTTCGGGCAGCCGCTGTTGGTGCGAACGGTTCCCCCGCGCCCGACAGAACAAGGGCAAAAATTACTGGCACTGCTTCGCCAGGTCGAGCTGCTGGAAGAAGAGTGGCTGGGCGATGAACAAACCGGTTCCACCCCACTACTGCTCTCGCTGGCAGTCAACGCCGACAGTCTGGCAACCTGGTTGCTTCCGGCACTGGCTCCTGTACTGGCTGATTCGCCTATTCGCCTGAACTTACAGGTGGAAGATGAAACTCGCACCCAGGAGCGTCTGCGTCGAGGTGAAGTGGTCGGCGCGGTGAGTATTCAGCATCAGGCGCTGCCCAGTTGCCTGGTCGATAAACTTGGCGCGCTCGACTATCTGTTCGTTAGCTCCAAACCGTTTGCCGAGAAATACTTCCCCAACGGAGTAAGCCGTTCTGCGCTGCTCAAAGCACCAGTAGTCGCGTTTGACCATCTTGACGATATGCACCAGGCATTTTTGCAGCAAAACTTCGATCTGCCGCCAGGTAGCGTACCGTGCCATATCGTTAACTCGTCCGAAGCCTTCGTGCAGCTCGCTCGCCAGGGTACAACCTGCTGTATGATCCCACACCTGCAAATTGAAAAAGAATTGGCCAGCGGAGAGTTGATTGATCTGACGCCCGGGCTGTTCCAACGGCGAATGCTTTACTGGCATCGCTTTGCCCCAGAAAGCCGCATGATGCGTAAAGTCACTGATGCTTTGCTCGACTATGGTCACAAAGTGCTTCGTCAGGATTAATCAATCAGTTAACGCCTGGTAGCACATATCAGGCGTTTTTCTTTTTTTCTTTTTTATTCTTTGAATAAAGTCACAAAACAGACAAATCTCACACGGCAAAAAACGACGCCCCATTCCATTTTTTTTGCTGGCGACAAACCCGTATAAAAAGCTCACCGTAAGCGCAAACACCCTCATTTTTATTGCGTTTTATGGAGCAAATAATGTCAAACGTGCAAGAGTGGCAACAGCTTGCCAACAAGGAGTTGAGCCGTCGGGAGAAAACCGTCGACTCACTGGTTCAGCAAACGGCGGAAGGGATCGCCATCAAGCCACTGTATACCGAAGCCGATCTCGACAATCTGGAAGTGACCGGTACCCTTCCTGGCTTGCCGCCCTATGTTCGTGGTCCCCGCGCCACCATGTATACCGCCCAACCGTGGACCATCCGTCAGTATGCCGGTTTCTCGACCGCCAAAGAGTCCAACGCTTTTTATCGCCGTAACCTGGCTGCCGGGCAAAAAGGTCTTTCCGTGGCGTTTGACCTTGCCACCCACCGTGGCTACGACTCCGATAACCCGCGCGTGGCGGGCGATGTTGGCAAAGCGGGCGTCGCTATCGACACCGTAGAAGATATGAAGGTGCTCTTCGACCAAATCCCGCTGGATAAAATGTCGGTTTCGATGACCATGAACGGCGCAGTCCTGCCAGTGATGGCCTTTTATATCGTGGCGGCAGAAGAGCAAGGCGTTCCCCCCGATAAACTGACGGGTACAATTCAGAACGATATCCTCAAAGAGTACCTCTGCCGCAATACCTATATTTACCCACCGAAACCTTCTATGCGCATTATCGCTGACATTATCGCCTGGTGTTCAGGCAATATGCCGCGCTTCAATACCATTAGCATCAGCGGCTACCACATGGGCGAAGCCGGTGCGAACTGTGTGCAACAGGTGGCGTTTACTCTCGCCGATGGGATTGAGTACATCAAAGCAGCTCTCTCTGCTGGCTTAAAAATTGATGACTTCGCCCCGCGCCTGTCGTTCTTCTTTGGTATCGGCATAGACCTGTTTATGAACGTCGCCATGCTGCGCGCCGCACGCTATCTCTGGAGCGAAGCAGTAAGCGGGTTTGGTGCTAAAGATCCGAAATCGCTGGCGCTACGCACCCACTGTCAAACCTCCGGCTGGAGTCTCACCGAACAGGATCCGTATAACAACGTTATCCGCACCACCATTGAAGCGTTGGCAGCTACCCTTGGCGGAACCCAGTCGCTGCATACAAATGCCTTTGATGAAGCGCTTGGTTTGCCGACCGATTTTTCGGCTCGTATTGCCCGTAACACCCAGATCATTATTCAGGAAGAGTCTGAACTCTGTCGCACCGTCGATCCGCTGGCCGGTTCTTATTACGTTGAGTCACTAACCGATCAGATCGTGAAACAGGCCAGAGTCATCATTGATCAGATCGACGAAGCCGGAGGCATGGCGAAGGCGATCGAAGCAGGTCTGCCAAAAAGGATGATCGAAGAAGCGTCTGCTCGTGAACAGTCGTTGATCGACCAGGGCAAACGCGTGATCGTCGGCGTCAACAAGTACAAACTGGATCACGAAGATGAAACTGATGTCCTTGAAATCGACAACGTGATGGTGCGTAACGAGCAAATTGCTTCGCTGGAACGCATTCGCGCCACCCGTGATGATGCCGCCGTAACCGCCGCATTGAACGCTCTGACTCACGCTGCACAGCATAACGAAAACCTGCTGGCTGCCGCTGTTAATGCGGCTCGCGTTCGCGCGACGCTGGGTGAAATATCCGATGCGCTGGAAGCCGCTTTTGACCGTTATCTGGTACCGAGCCAGTGTGTTACCGGCGTCATTGCGCAAAGCTATCATCAGTCGGAAAAATCAGCCTTCGAGTTTGATGCCATTGTTGCGCAAACGGAGCTGTTCCTTGCCGACAATGGTCGTCGCCCGCGCATTCTGATCGCCAAAATGGGACAAGATGGACACGATCGCGGAGCGAAAGTCATTGCCAGCGCCTATTCCGATCTTGGTTTCGACGTTGATTTGAGTCCCATGTTCTCCACGCCGGAAGAGATCGCCCGCCTGGCAGTGGAAAACGACGTTCATGTGGTGGGCGCATCCTCGCTTGCAGCAGGACATAAAACGCTGATCCCGGAACTGGTTGAAGCCCTGAAAAAATGGGGGCGCGAAGATATTTGCGTGGTCGCCGGTGGCGTTATTCCGCCGCAAGATTATGCCTTCCTGCAAGAGCGTGGCGTGGCAGCGATTTACGGTCCTGGAACTCCCATGCTTGACAGCGTGCGTGATGTGCTGAACCGGATTAGCCAACATCATGATTAACGAAGCCACGCTGGCAGACAGCATTCGACGCCTGCGTCTGGGTGAGCGAGCCACGCTCGCTCAGGCCATGACGCTGGTTGAGAGCCGTCACCCTCGCCATCAGGCACTCAGCACTCAACTGCTTGATGCCATCATGCCGTTTTGTGGTAACGCCCTGCGACTGGGCGTTACCGGCACGCCAGGAGCAGGAAAAAGTACCTTTCTTGAAGCCTTTGGCATGTTACTGATTCGCCAG
Source organism: Escherichia sp. E13S3 (assembly GCF_004212325.1). Classification (NCBI taxonomy): domain Bacteria; kingdom Pseudomonadati; phylum Pseudomonadota; class Gammaproteobacteria; order Enterobacterales; family Enterobacteriaceae; genus Escherichia; species Escherichia sp. E13S3. Next base: position 63,218 of record NZ_RHJR01000002.1, on the reverse strand, counting down.
GGGCTTAAGGTCGCAGTGATTGCCGTCGATCCCAGCAGCCCAGTGACCGGTGGCAGCATCCTTGGGGATAAGACTCGTATGACCGAACTGGCGCGTGCCGATGCAGCGTTTATTCGCCCGGTTCCGTCATCTGGTCACCTTGGCGGCGCCAGCCAGCGGGCGCGGGAGTTAATGCTGTTATGTGAAGCGGCGGGTTATGACGTGGTGATCGTTGAAACCGTCGGCGTCGGGCAGTCAGAAACGGAAGTCGCCCGCATGGTGGACTGCTTTATCTCGCTACAGATTGCCGGTGGCGGCGATGATCTCCAGGGCATTAAAAAGGGTTTGATGGAGATGGCAGATCTGATTGTCATCAACAAAGATGATGGTGATAACCACACGAATGTCGCCATTACCCGCCATATGTACGAAAGCGCTCTGCATATTCTGCGCCGCAAATATGACGAATGGCAGCCACAGGTCCTCACCTGTAGTGCTCTGGAAAAATGCGGTATCGATGAGATATGGCGCGCAATTATCGATTTCAAAACCGCACTGACTACCAGCGGTCGTTTACAACAGGTGCGGCAACAACAATCGGTGGAATGGCTGCGTAAACAGACCGAAGAAGAGGTGCTGCACCACCTGTTCACTAATGAAGATTTCGATCGCTATTACAGCCAAACGCTATTAGCGGTCAAAAATAATATGCTCTCGCCGCGCACAGGTTTGCGGCAGCTCAGTGATTTTATCCAGACTCAGTATTTTAATTAAGGGAATTTTTATGTCTTATCAGTATGTTAATGTAGCCATCATCAACAAAGTGGCGGTCATTGAGTTTAACTATGCCCGCAAACTCAATGCGTTAAGTAAAGTCTTTATTGATGACCTGATTCAGGCATTAAACGATCTCAATCGTCCAGAAATCCGCTGCATCATTCTGCGCGCCCCAGGTGGTTCCAAAGTCTTTTCCGCAGGTCACGACATTCATGAGTTGCCGTCAGGAGGCCGCGATCCGCTCTCTTACGATGATCCGCTACGTCAAATTACCCGCGTGATCCAAAAATGCCCCAAACCGGTAATTTCGATGGTCGAAGGTAGCGTCTGGGGTGGCGCATTTGAAATGATCATGAGCTCTGATCTGATCATCGCCGCCAGTACTTCTACCTTCTCAATGACGCCAGTCAACCTGGGCGTACCGTATAACCTGGTGGGGATCCACAACCTGACTCGTGACGCGGGCTTCCACATTGTCAAAGAGCTGATTTTTACCGCTTCGCCAATCACCGCTCAACGCGCGCTGGCTGTTGGCATTCTCAACCACGTTGTTGAGGCCGATGAACTGGAAGATTTCACCTTACAAATGGCTCACCACATTTCCGAAAAAGCACCGTTAGCCATCGCAGTAATCAAGGAAGAGCTGCGTGTGTTGGGTGAAGCGCACACCATGAATTCAGATGAATTTGAACGTATTCAAGGGATGCGCCGGGCGGTTTATGACAGCGAAGATTATCAGGAAGGTATGAACGCCTTCCTGGAAAAACGTAAACCTAATTTCGTCGGTCATTAATGATCCACGAACTAAGGAGCAAAGGATGAATATTACCCGGACAAGGATGACCGCCGATGAAGCGGCGGAAATTATCCAGCACAACGATATGGTGGCATTCAGTGGTTTTACCCCTGCGGGTTCGCCCAAGGCACTTCCTGTCGCCATTGCCCGTCGCGCCAATGAACAACATGAGGCGAAAAAACCGTATCAAATTCGCCTGCTGACCGGAGCGTCGATTAGCGCCGCCGCCGATGACATACTCTCTGAAGCTGACGCCGTTTCATGGCGCGCGCCATACCAGACATCATCGGGATTACGTAAAAAGATCAATCAGGGATCGGTTAGTTTTGTTGATCTGCATTTGAGCGAAGTTGCGCAAATGGTCAACTACGGCTTTTTCGGCGACATCGATGTTGCGGTAATTGAAGCCTCAGCCCTCGCTCCGGATGGGCGCGTCTGGTTAACCAGTGGGATCGGTAATGCCCCAACCTGGTTGCTGCGTGCAAAGAAAGTGATCATTGAACTCAATCATTATCACGATCCGCGCGTTGCAGAACTGGCGGATATTGTGACTCCAGGCGCACCACCGCGGCGCAATAGCGTGTCGATCTTCCATGCGATGGATCGCGTCGGTACCCGTTATGTACAAATCGATCCGAAAAAAATTGTCGCCGTCGTGGAAACCAACTTACCTGATGCAGGCAACTCGCTGGATAAACAAAATCCTATGTGCCAGCAAATCGCCGACAATGTGGTCACCTTCTTGTTGCGCGAAATGGCGCAGGGGCGCATTCCGCGGGAATTTCTGCCACTGCAAAGCGGGGTAGGCAACATCAATAATGCGGTAATGGCGCGTCTGGGGGAAAACCCGGAAATTCCTCCGTTTATGATGTATTCAGAAGTGCTACAGGAGTCTGTGGTTCATCTTCTGGAAACCGGCAAAATTACCGGGGCCAGCGCCTCCAGTCTGACAATTTCTGCCGATTCACTGCGCAAGATTTACGCCAATATGGATTACTTCGCCAGTCGCATTGTGTTACGTCCGCAAGAGATTTCCAATAACCCAGAAATTATCCGCCGCCTTGGTGTTATCGCTCTGAATGTCGGCCTCGAGTTTGATATTTACGGACACGCCAACTCAACGCACGTATTCGGCGTTAATTTAATGAATGGTATCGGCGGTAGCGGTGATTTTGAACGCAACGCGTATCTGTCGATCTTTATGGCGCCGTCGATTGCTAAAGAAGGCAAGATCTCAACCGTCGTGCCTATGTGCAGCCATGTTGATCACAGCGAACACAGCGTGAAAGTGATCATCACAGAACAAGGGATCGCCGACTTGCGTGGCCTCTCTCCACTTCAGCGCGCGCGCACTATCATCGATAACTGCGCACATCCGATGTACCGTGACTATCTGCACCGCTATCTGGAGAATGCACCCGGCGGGCATATTCACCACGATCTTAGCCACGTTTTCGATCTGCATCGTAATTTGATCGAAACGGGCTCAATGCTGGGTTAATCGCTCGTACCGTCACGATCTTCAGCAATTTGCTGTAGCAGCGTGGCGGTGTAGCGATGATTTTTCAGTGAATAAAGGTATTCCTGCATATACATTGGCGTATGCGGTGCATCAAAATATTTCAACGTAGCTGGGTTCACCAGCCGCCATGCAAAATGTGGGATCACCGTAAGAAAATGTCCGTGCTCAACGGCGCTAATTTTGGCCATAAAACTGTATGGGCGATAAATAATTGTTGGATTGATCCCACAAGGGCGCATGTTCGAATCTATCATCGCTTCATAATTAGCACGGTTTTGAAAGCGCATCTGTAACCAGGGCAACTCCTGTAATAACTCCTGCTCCTGACGCTCTTCATAACGGCGAGAAACGAGAAACCCCAGTCGCAGCGGCGGCAGTTTACTCATTGTTAGATTATCCAACCCGTGTACACGAGCGGAAACATGCTGCGGAGAGATAATAAAATCAAGCTGACGATAGAAGAGATTGTCGATAACCTCATTTTCGCTGAATTCAACCGGCTGGGCCGTCACGCCTTCGTACTTATCACCCAGGCTAATTAACTGATCAAAAATAATCGTCGGATAGGTATTATCGATACCAATCACAATTTCACGAGAACGACGTCCAGAATTATGAATTTCATTATCGATAGCAGAAAGCCGTTGGTAAACCGGGAAAAGCTTTTGATAAAGCTCCTGCCCGGCTTTATTAAGGCTGATGTTATTATCTTTACGGGTAAATAATGTATAACCAATTTGCTCCTCTAGCGCGGCAATACTTTTGCCGAACGGCGAAGCAGTCATATGTAACTTTTCTGCCGCTCGGGCAATATTATTGGTTTGCGCTAATAAAATAAAATTGCGCATCTTTTTCGAAATAAAAATATCCATCGCCGCTTCCTCCAAACATCCCTGTCCGCTTAACCGTTTCAGTAAGTTAATCCTTAATGAAATCGCAAGCAAAGATAGGTGCTTGCGTCATGGTTTTACAGAAAATTACAGAAAAAAGAGGCGATATCAGATAAAGACATTAGCCCGACAAATGAGTCGGGCTACAAGTATTATTGTGCGGCAGGTGTTTTAGCGGGTTGTTGATCCACTGGTTCTAACTGGAAGACCACATCGACCTGATCATCAAACTGAATAGCGGCCTGCTCGTAAGTTTCCTGGGCGGAAACCGGTGCGGCATCGGCTTTCATCATGCGTACCATTGGGCTGGGCTGATAATTGGAAACATGGTAGCGCACGCTATATACCGGCCCCAGTTTGCGATTAAAGCCGTTCGCCAGCTCCTGAGCCTGATGAATCGCGTTATCAATCGCTGCCTTACGCGCTTTGTCTTTATAGGCATCTGGCTGTGCCACGCCCAACGACACAGAACGAATTTCGTTGAGTCCGGCCTTCAGCGCGCCATCCAGCAAGGAATTCAGTTTGTCTAACTGACGAAGCGTGACTTCCACCGTTCTCACGGCACGATAGCCTTTCAGAATACTTTTACCATCCTGGTAATCGTAGTCTGGCTGGGTACGCAAATTCGCGGAACTGATATCTTTTTTCGCGATCTGATTGAGTTCAAGGAAAGAAATATATTGCGCGACACGCTCATCCGCCTGCTTCTTGGCAGAAGCGGCGTCCTTCGCCGTCACGTTAACTTCAATAGCAAGAATAGCGATATCTGGCACCGCATCAACGCTTGCCGTTCCTGAAGTGACAATGTGCGGACCATCCGGTAGTTCATTGGCCTGCACAGCCATCCCGCTGAAACCCATCAATGCCGCCAGGGCGATAACTTTGAACTTCACGTTAGTCTCTCCGTGTTAATTGACTTGCCCAAAATTCAGGACCTCTGGAGGCAAGCTTAGCGTCTCTGTTTTATTTTTCCATCAGATAGCGCCTAACTGAACAAGGCTTGTGCATGAGCAACACCCTCTTTCGCCAGTTGTAGGGCGATAATCCACATAACGCAGCCCACCACGAGATTGATAATGCGCTGCGCTTTGGCGGTACGCAAACGCGGCGCCAGCCAGGCGGCTAATAACGCCAGACCAAAAAACCACAGGAAAGAGGCACTGATCGTCCCGAGCGCAAACCAACGTTTGGGATCTGGCTCAAGTTGCCCGCCCAGACTGCCCAATACCACAAAGGTATCCAGGTAAACATGCGGATTCAGCCAGGTTACTGCCAGCATAGTGGCAATAATTTTCCAACGTCCCTGCTTCATCACTTCAGCACTAACCAGCTCAATATTGCTGCTCATCGCCGTTTTAAAAGCACCAAAGCCATACCACAGCAAGAAGGCCACACCGCCCCAGGTCACCAGCGCCAGCAACCACGGTGACTGCATCAATAACGCGCTACCACCAAAAATCCCGGCGCAAATCAGGACCAAATCGCTTATCGCGCAGAGCAAAGCAATCATAATGTGGTACTGACGGCGAATGCCCTGATTCATCACAAAAGCATTTTGCGGGCCAAGCGGTAGAATCATAGCAGCACCAAGTGCAAGACCTTGAAAATAATAAGAAAACACGTTGAACATTCCGAACTAATTATCTGATAAAGAGACTATAGCGCGGGATTGTTATTAGATAAAATTTATAATGCTAATAGCATATAAATAATTTTAATAAAAAAATAAATAATTCTATTCGGTAACTGATTTTAGGATAAAGATCTCATCATTCCCCATAACATAAACGGCGTTATGGCTCTCTTTCCTGCTAGCGTTGTAAAGGACTAACACTATGCAAGCCTATGATCTCACTCTTCTCCCCTACCCTATCCACGAAAATATGCCGCGCCAACAAGGTTGGTGCTTTGGCCTACCGCCAGGCATAACGCCCGAACAGTGGCCGCTGGATCCAAATAATGGTTTCCCACTGAATCATGGATTTACCCTGCTGTTGCCGGAAGATTATCGGATTTATGGGCCAGAAATTGTCGCGTTATCTTTCTTTGCTGTTGCGCCCGAGCACAACGATGGCGGAACACCCTGTACAGAAGAAATATTGGATGTGTTTGAGAATTTTGAATCCTGCACCCCACCCAAAGATCCAGACCTTTATGTTTTCTGGCAGGCAGAAAAGCAACGACATCCACGGCTATTTCGGATGGAAGATATATTAGGCTGTTCTTATGCGGTAATTTTACTCACCCAGCACGAGTTCAACGGCCCATTTTGTGAGCCACCTGAACTTATACCTAACCACTATCGTGACCAGCAAGATACGCCAGAATGGCTGACTATTGGCAGTGCGTTTAGTTATTTTCAGGCTAACGTCAGGCCAAAAGATACGCCTGAAAGCAATTTTGTATACCGTAAAATGGGCACCATTCCTGAGCAGTCACTGGCTTTCAATCTGGCGATTTCATGCGAGCCGCGCGCTTTTGATCCTAATGCGGGAATTAGCCCCACAGAAAGAAATAATACGGAATATCAGTCCATTCATTATTGTTCTAAAGATGCAGAGGGAAAGAGTAAATATGAAACTCACCAGTGGCATAGCGCTCATCAGCTTGATCATCTCGGTGGTTCAATGGCGCCCGTGCAGTCTATACCAAACGAAATGTCGCCTTATTATATTGAGTTTGAGGAGTATTTCGGCGGGTATAATTTTGGTGCGGGTAATGCCTGGCTGGACTTTAAAAATATGAAGTTTGATTTTAGTTGTTAAAGTTTACAGCTTTTAATATTAATGACGACAAATAAAATTACAGAAGGAACTGACATGATATTCAAACCATTCTTACTCTCTGTGTTATCAGGATCACTTCTGATATCTACACCCAATTTTGCCGCAGAAAAAATTCTACGCTATACCGATCATGAACCTTATGGCGGAATGCGTACCCAGCTAATTCAAAATACATTTTTTGCCGAAATTGAAAAAGAATCTCAGGGGCGTTTGAAAATCGAACCACACTGGAACGGTGAAACCGCCATCAGCTATGATGCACTGGCGACGATAAGCGATGGCAGTAAAGCTGATATGGGTATCGTGGTGCCGGAATACACAGCGAAACAATTGCCGCTTCATCAAATCTTCAAGAGCTTTGCTATTGGCCCGGATCATGGAGCCAGTCAGGTAGAATTTTTTCATCGCGTTTATGCAGAAATACCTGAGTTTAACGCTGAACTTGAGCGTAACAATATCGTGAATTTACAGTTTTTCCTTGGCTACCCGGTAGGTTTTTTCTCTACCAGGCCCATTGATAAATTGACTGTGCTTCAGGGAACCACCTGGCGAACAGCCAGTTTCTGGCATCGGGCTTATTTAACTCATACGGGAGCAAAAACCGTAACCTTACCGTGGAATGAGCAAATTACGACAGCAATCCGCGAGGGAAAACTCGATGGCTTAATGGTCAATCTTGATAGCGGATATGACATCCATGCTGAACGTGCTGCGCCGAATGTGTTGCTCTCCCCTTCTCTCTGGCTTGGTCATGTCTATCTGCTGGTAATGAATAAACAAACGTGGGAAAACCTTGATAAAAGAGATCGTGAGGCGATTCAACGAGCAGCCATTACAACCGAGAAAGCGCTGGGCAAGGCATTAGATGACAACCTGATCAGCATGGTAAAAACGCTTGAGCAGGAAGGTGCACAAGTTCGCTATCTGAAAAAATCAGAGCTGGACGCCTGGCAGAAAGCAATTGGTTATCAGCAAGAGCAAACTCAGTGGGTAGAAAAGCAGAAAGCTGAAGGAGTAGACAATGCTGAGGAAGTCATGCAAAAAGTTGCCAATATACTAGATGAAACAATGCGTTAAATTGGTAGTGCGCCCATGAACTTCATGGGCGCTTCACATGATTAACGTGTTACCGCTTCGCTCTCTTTATTTTCTTTCACCCGCTTAAAGTTCACATCCATTTGCGGATACGGGAAGCTGATACCAGCAGCATCAAATTCACGTTTAATACGTTCCAGCACATCCCAGTACACGTTTTGCAGATCGCCACTGTTGCTCCAGGCACGAACGACGAAATTAATCGACGATGCGCCAAGTTCGTTCAGGCGTACGGTAATTTCACGATCTTTTAAAATACGATCTTCGGACTGAATAATATCGGTCAGGATCTGCTTAACCTGATCGATATCAGAATCATACGCTACGCCAATAATAAATTCGTTACGGCGCGCCGGCTCACGAGAGAAGTTAATAATATTACCGGCAATAATTTTACCGTTCGGAATAACAATTATTTTACCGTCTGCGGTACGCATGGTGGTGGAGAAAATCTGCACACTCTGCACAGTACCAGCAACGCCGCCGAGGTCAACATATTCTCCTGCACGGAACGGGCGGAACATAACCAGCAAAACGCCAGCAGCCAGGTTAGACAGTGAACCCTGCAAGGCCAGACCTACAGCTAAACCTGCGGCACCGAGTACGGCAATGACCGATGCGGTTTGTACGCCCACGCGGCCCAGTGCTGCAATTAACGTAAAGGCGATAATTGCGTAACGGATTAATGCAGAAAGAAAATCAGCAACGGTGGCATCTATGTTACGGGAGATCATCAGGCGATTCACCGCGTTGGAAATCATCCGCGCGATAATCAAACCAACGATGATGATCGCGAGTGCCGCCACGATGTTTACAGCATAACTCAGCAACAGCGCCTGGTTATTTACCAACCAGGATCCTGCGCCGTTTATGCTATCGACAACTTTCAAATCTTCCATTCAATATTCCTTTTCAACTGACTTAAATTGGAGAAACATACTCCGCCGCCTTACGACGGGCAGTCTGACAAGGGTAAACAATAAAGCATAATTTTGCCAAATAGATCACAGATTTCTTAAGTACATCACCTTGCTTTTGGCGAAAAAAAGACCCGCAGAGCGGGCCTTGAGATAAGCAGAAAGGAATATCTTACAGAACGTCGATCGCGTTCAGTTCCTGGAATGCTTTTTCCAGACGAGCGATCATCGAAGTCTGACCGGCACGCAGCCATACGCGCGGATCGTAGTATTTCTTGTTCGGCTGATCTTCGCCTTTCGGGTTGCCCAGCTGGCCCTGCAGGTAAGCTTCGTTCGCTTTGTAGTAGTTCAGAACACCTTCCCAGGTCGCCCATTGGGTGTCAGTATCGATGTTCATTTTAACTACACCGTAGCTTACGGAATCTTTGATTTCCTGAGCAGTAGAACCGGAACCACCGTGGAATACGAAGTTCAGGCTGTTGTGCGGCAGGTTGTGTTTCTTAGAAACATATTCCTGAGAATCACGCAGGATGGTCGGAGTCAGAACAACGTTACCCGGCTTGTAAACACCGTGTACGTTACCGAAGGACGCTGCGATGGTGAAACGCGGGCTGATTTTGCTCAGCTCGGTGTATGCGTAATCAACGTCTTCCGGCTGGGTGTACAGTGCAGAAGCGTCCATGTGGCTGTTGTCCACGCCGTCTTCTTCACCACCGGTGCAACCCAGTTCGATTTCCAGAGTCATGCCGATTTTGGACATGCGCTCCAGGTATTTAGAGCAGATTTCGATGTTCTCTTGCAGAGATTCTTCAGACAGGTCAATCATGTGAGAAGAGAACAGCGGCTTACCGGTAGCAGCGAAGTGTTTTTCACCCGCGTCCAGCAGACCGTCGATCCACGGCAGCAGTTTCTTCGCGCAGTGGTCGGTATGCAGGATAACCGGAACACCATAGTGTTCAGCCATCTGGTGAACGTGATGCGCACCAGAGATCGCACCCAGGATAGCAGCGCCCTGCGGAACGTCAGATTTCACGCCTTTACCAGCGATAAAGGAAGCACCACCGTTGGAGAACTGAACGATAACCGGCGCTTTAACTTTAGCAGCGGTTTCCAGTACGGCGTTGATGGAGTCAGTACCGACGCAGTTTACTGCTGGCAGTGCGAAGTTGTTTTCTTTTGCTACCTGGAAAACTTTCTGTACGTCATCACCAGTGATTACGCCAGGTTTTACGAAATCAAAAATCTTAGACATGTCTCTTGTCCTGTATCGTCGGGCTGTAGAAAAAGTGCGTGCTTTAAAAGCGCGCTGCAACAAGGGCAGGTTTCCCTGCCCTGTGATTTTTTACTTCTTAGCGCGCTCTTCGAGCATCGCTACTGCAGGCAGTACTTTACCTTCCACGAATTCGAGGAATGCGCCGCCGCCAGTGGAGATGTAGGAGATTTTGTCAGCAATGCCGAACAGGTCGATTGCTGCCAGAGTGTCGCCGCCGCCAGCGATGGAGAACGCTTCGCTGTCTGCGATAGCGTTAGCCACGATTTCAGTACCTTTGCGGAAGTTCGGGAATTCGAACACGCCAACCGGACCGTTCCACAGAATGGTTTTCGCATTCTTCAGGATTTCAGCCAGTTCCTGAGCGGAAGCATCACCGATATCCAGGATCTGCTCGTCAGCTTTCACATCGTTAACAGATTTCAGAGTAGCCGGAGCGGTTTCAGAGAACTCAGTCGCTACGCGAACGTCAGACGGAACCGGGATGTCGCAGATGGTCAGCAGACGTTTTGCTTCGTCAACCAGGTCAGCTTCGTACAGAGATTTACCCACATCGTGGCCTTGTGCCGCGATAAAGGTGTTAGCGATACCACCACCTACGATCAGCTGGTCAGCGATTTTAGACAGGGAGTCGAGAACGGTCAGTTTAGTAGAAACTTTAGAACCACCAACGATAGCCACCATCGGGCGAGCAGGTTCTTTCAGTGCTTTACCCAGCGCGTCCAGTTCAGCTGCCAGTAGCGGGCCTGCGCACGCAACATCAGCGAATTTACCGATACCGTGAGTAGAAGCTTGCGCGCGGTGAGCAGTACCGAATGCGTCCATTACGAACACGTCACACAGTGCAGCGTATTTTTTGGACAGGGTTTCGTCGTCTTTCTTCTCGCCTTTGTTGAAGCGAACGTTTTCCAGAACAACCAGTTCACCTTCAGCAACGTCAACGCCGTCGAGGTAATCTTTAACCAGACGAACCGGGTTAGACAGTTTGTCTTTCAGGTAGTTAACAACCGGCAGCAGAGAGAATTCTTCATTGTACTCGCCTTCGGTAGGACGACCCAGGTGGGAAGTTACCATCACTTTTGCGCCTTGTTTCAGGGCCAGTTCGATGGTTGGCAGAGAAGCACGGATACGCGCGTCGCTGGTTACTTTCCCGTCTTTTACTGGTACGTTCAGATCCGCACGGATAAATACACGTTTCCCAGCAAGATCCAGATCGGTCATCTTAATTACAGACATGGTGAATCCTCTCGTTGATTCTAAAAGTTTTGCAGACGCTGCTTGCGTCTTACCTGAAAGCAACAGTAGCCATAGCTAACGTCGTGTCGAGCATTCGGTTAGCAAAGCCCCATTCGTTATCGCACCAGACCAACGTTTTGATCAGGTGTGCGCCACTGACCCGGGTTTGGGTGCCATCGACAATGGCACTGTGCGGATCGTGGTTAAAATCTACAGAGACCAACGGTAATTCCGTATAGTCAACTATACCATGAAATGCACCTTGTGCTGCTTTTTGCAGCAACAGGTTGACTTCATTGGCTTTTACAGGTTTCTTCACCGTCACGCTTAAATCGATTGCCGTCACATTTATGGTTGGCACACGTACCGCAATCGCTTCAAAGCGATCATTAAATTGCGGAAAAAATCGTGTGATACCGGCGGCCAGTTTGGTATCGACCGGAATGATCGACTGGCTGGCTGCCCGGGTGCGGCGCAGGTCAGGATGGTATGCATCAATAACCTGTTGATCGTGCATGGCGGAGTGAATTGTGGTCACAGTGCCGGACTCAATACCGTACGCATCATCCAACAATTTGATGACAGGAATTATGCAATTCGTGGTACAGGAAGCGTTAGAAACGATGCGGTGTTCCGCACGAAGTTGATCCTGATTGACGCCGTAAACAACGGTCGCGTCGAGATCGTTACTGCCAGGATGTGAAAAGAGCACTTTTTTGGCCCCGGCGGCAATGTGCGCTTCGCCATGCTCGCGGGTGCCATATACGCCGGTGCAGTCGAGAACCACATCAACGCCTAGTTCACGCCAGGGAAGCGATTGCAGTGAACGTTCATGCAATAGGCGGATGGCATCATCACCAACAAAAAGTCGATCACGTTCCTCACGGACTTCCCATGCAAAACGGCCATGACTGGTGTCATATTTCAACAAATGCGCCATGCCCGCAGCATCCGCCAGTTCGTTGATTGCCACCACGGTAATTTCCGCACGGCGTCCTGATTCATACAAAGCACGAACCACATTACGCCCGATGCGACCGAAGCCATTTATCGCTACGCGTACGGTCATAGATCTCCTGCAAGGCTTTCCCTGAGCAAATTTGCCAGACAGAGTAATCCAGCAAATCGTTCGGGGAAACCTTACCTGTCGCAAACTGCGACTGATTGGTTAATTGTCGAACATTTAATCGACTGAAACGCTTCAGCTAGGATAAGCGAAACATGGAATAAAAGGAATGATTGTCCAGTCAAAGAAGACAATTATCTGACTTGCGTCACGTTTTCCGGCCTGATGCGTTGGAATTTATTCCACTTTGCAGAATCACGAATAAGCGTAGCAAAATCTTTTCGTTGTGCCGTCACAAACCCTGACTTATATCAGAATATGACTGATGCAGCGTCGATATTATCCGCAATACGTCCGAGTTTCGGAGTACTCCAATGATGACATTGCCCTACCCATATTCTTCCTCCGCACGCTTTTACGCGCTGCGCCTGCTCCCCGGGCAGGAAGTTCTCTCCCAATTACGCGCCTTCGCGCAGCAACAGCAACTCCACGCCGCGTGGATTGCAGGTTGTACCGGCAGTCTGACTGACGTCGCCTTACGCTATGCCGGGCAAGAAAACACGGCCCTACTAAGCGGTAAGTTCGAAGTGATCGCACTGAACGGCACGCTGGAACACACTGGCGAGCATCTTCATCTCTGCGTTTCTGACCCACGCGGCGCGATGCTTGGCGGTCATATGATGTCCGGCTGTACCGTGCGGACCACGCTTGAACTGGTGATCGGCAGCCTTGAGGAACTGGCGTTTAGCCGCCAACCTTGCGCGCTTTCTGGTTACGACGAGTTGCATATTTCCCCCGTTAAATAACTATTTGCAGAGAGGTTTTCTTATGGCGCGTCGCCACTTTTCCAGTCAGGCACTGGTGTTGATCGTTATCTCTATCGCCATCAATATGATCGGCGGGCAACTGGCCAGCATGGTTAAATTACCTATTTTTCTCGACTCAATCGGTACGCTCATTAGCGCGGTACTACTTGGCCCGGTTATTGGCATGTTGACCGGCTTACTGACCAATTTACTCTGGGGATTGCTAACTGACCCGATCGCCGCCGCATTTGCGCCCGTCGCGATGGTCATCGGCCTGATCGCCGGTTGGCTGGCGCGGGCGGGTTGGTTTCGCACTCTGCCAAAAGTCGTTGTCAGCGGCGTGATTATTACGCTTGCGGTAACGGTCGTCGCTGTACCGCTGCGTACTGCGCTGTTCGGCGGCGTGACAGGAAGCGGAGCCGATTTGTTCGTTGCCTGGATGCACTCTATGGGGCAAAACCTGGTGGAGTCGGTGGCGATTACGGTGATAGGCGCAAACCTGGTCGATAAAATTCTTACAGCAGTGATTGTCTGGCTTTTGCTCCGACAACTGCCGATTCGCACCACGCGGCATTTCCCGGCAATGGCTGCTGTGCGCTAAATGCATCCATTTACCTCATTAACACTGTGGGCATTGGCGGCCTGCACCACGTTTATCCTGCCCACACAGACAATATTGCCAGTCTATAGCGCGGCGACCTTTTTCTGCCTTATTGCGCTAAAGGCCACGCGGCGGCGGGCAAAATATGTCGCCTGGCTGATGTTCTCACTGGGAGCCGGGCTGTGGCTGGTACACGGTGGCTGGCTAACAGAATGGCTTAGCGGCACGCCGCGTTCGCCGGAACGTTGGACGTATGCCATTACGCTCTGGTTGCGGATTCTGGCGATTGTTTCAACCTCGCAGTTGTGGATGCAATTCGTCCCCGTGCAACATTTTATCCGCGCTCTGTTTGCTTCTCGCCTGCCGCCGGGCGTCGCTTATCTGTTCGCCGGGCCGTTGTTGGTCGTTGAGCAGTTAAAACGGCAATTAGCGATTATTCATGAGGCGCAGCGCGCCCGCGGCGTGCCGCTGGATGAGGGCTGGTATCAGCGTTTACGTGCGATGCCCGCGTTAATTATTCCGCTAACACACAATGCGCTTAACGATCTGGCTGTCCGTGGTGCGGCGCTGGATATGCGGGCATTTCGAATCAACAATAGGCGCACTACGTTATGGGCACCAGCCGATAGCACCCTACAACGCGTAGCACGTTACGCCATGATCTTGCTAATGCTGGCTGAATTCGGAGTGTGGATATGGTTACGTTAGAACAGTTTCGCTATTGCCCGACACACTCAACGCATCCTCCGTTCTGTTATGACTTTCACTATGCCAAACCGGGGATGGTCGCCATCTTTGGTGACAACGGCAGTGGCAAAAGTACGCTGGCACAGCTGATGGCGGGCTGGTATCCGGACTTTCTGCCAGGAGAGATAGCCGGCACGGGGACGCTTCTCGGTACGCCCATTGGACATCTCCCGCTTAATGAGCAATCCGCCACTATCCAGCTTGTCCAGCAATCGCCCTATTTGCAACTCTCCGGCTGTACCTTTAGCGTGGAAGAAGAAGTTGCCTTTGGGCCAGAAAATCTGTGTCTTGCTGAAGAAGAGATTATGGCGCGGATTGATGCCGCCCTGACTCTGACCGAGTGCCAGCCGTTGCGCCATCGTCACCCGACAACACTCTCCGGTGGAGAGACACAGCGCGTGGTCGTTGCCTGCGCCATCGCGATGCAGCCAAAGCTCTTAATTCTTGATGAAGCCTTTAGCCGCCTGACGCCGCAGGCCAGCGAAATGCTGTTGCAGCGCTTACAACACTGGGCGTTTGAACGTGGTTCGCTGATTATTCTTTTTGAACGTCATCGCACGCCTTTCCTGAACTACTGCCAGCAGGCGTGGCACCTGCAAAACGGAGCGCTCCAGCCATTATGTTAACGTTAAATCAGGTAACTTATCGCTGGCCAGGTGCGGTAACGGATTGTCTTTGCGACATTTCTCTGCAACTCAAACAAGGTGAATGGTTGGCGCTGACCGGCGACAATGGCGCGGGAAAATCGACACTGTTACGAGTAATGGCAGGTCTTCTTACGCCCACAGCCGGTACGGTTATGCTGCAACAACAGGCGATGAAAAACCTGAAAAACCGCCAGCGCGCGGCAAAGATTGGCGTACTGTTTCAGGAAGCGGAAAACCAACTGTTTCACAGCACCGTCGCCGACGAGATCGCATTTGGTTTGAAACTACAAAAATGCCCGGCGGATGAAATCACTCAACGTACCAATGCTGCCCTGCAATGCTGTCAGTTAGCAGATGTTGCCAGTGCGCATCCGTTAGATCTGCACAGTGCGCAGCGACGGATGGTCGCCGTCGCCTGCCTGGAAGCACTCTCTCCGCCACTATTGCTGCTGGACGAGCCGAGTCGGGATTTTGACGAAAATTGGTTGAGCGTGTTTGAAAGCTGGCTGGAAAAGTGCCGCCAGCAAGGCACAAGCGTCGTAGCAATCAGTCATGACGCCGCATTTACCCGGCGTCATTTCTCTCGTGTGGTGCGACTGGAAGGCGGTGTAGTGAAGGATGTTAATCCACCAGACGATATTCACCCGTAGCGGTCATCATTAAGGTCAAATTTGCAGGCAGACTCTCTTCAAGCACCCTGCGAACATTCGGCCCGTCGGTACGGTCATAAAAAGCTTCTGCGTCTGCCAGCGATAACCCTCCCGCCAGCTTTCGCCCCACCAGTCGTTCCCGCAACGCAGTAGCTGGCGCGTTGATAAAGATCGAGAAATCACAAAATTGCGCAAGCTGGCACCACTTCTCGTCGTCCAGCAACAACCAGTTTCCTTCGACGATGACGAGTGGTGCGGTAACGTGCAACGCATCTTCAACAGGATCATGCTTTTGTCGATCGTACTGCGGCCACGTACAATCCCCTTCCACTACCTGGCACAGATTTTCCGCCAGTTTCGCAACGTCGAATGTCTCTGGTGCGCCTTTGAAGGGGCGCAATTGATGCGCATCCAGCCAGCTATTGTAATGGTGAAAACCATCCATCGGGAGCGTCTGGATAGCGGGTAATTCAGGGTCTTGTTGCGCGAGATATTCCCAGAAGGTAGTTAAGGTAGATTTACCCGTCCCCGGCGGAGCGCAAAGAAAAACCACCGTACGTCGCTGCGGATTTACCGCCTGTAAGGCCGCCAGCATACGCAGTAGCGGTTTATGTACATTCTCAATTTCATCATCAGAGTACTGCGCCTGTACCTTTAGTCCATTCACCGTCAGTTCGATTTTCACGGCGTTAATTCCTTTAAAGTTGTCGTTACTGCCAGCGTCAGCGCCGTTTTGACCATCCCGCTAAAACGCGCCTCTGACCAGACGGCGAAATCGGCGAACTTCATCGCTTTTAACGCATCGTAGAGCGTCGCATTGCGGGTTATACTGTTGACATTACTGATAAAATCCCAGGTTATATCATCGGTAAATCCGGGCGTTTCATCCTGTTCGTTCAGGTAATGCCAGAACTGGGAAAAGTGCGTGATATCGGCGTACAGCCATTTATCCATTTTCCCCAGCGCATAAATCAAACGCAGCGCAACATCAATATCGTCAAGCGGGCCGCTTTGGGCGAGTAACGGCTTCACTGCATATTCGACGATCTCTTCATCGTTATCGACAAACAGCGACGGCAGAAACTGGCGTATCCCCTGGAGCAAAATAGAATGCGCAGTTTTCATAAATGACAATAAATTGTCCTGTGCATCCAGTTGCTCAAGCACATCATCTTCTGTCAGCGTCGCCATTCGTCTTCCGATAGATCACCATCAATGCAGGGAGTCTATTATATTACACGTTTGGTCCGCGCCGCCGATCAGTAATGTCTGCGTCCGCACCCCATTCGCCGTTTGTTGGATACCGTTCACCAGCTCACCGCCCGTCACGCCCGTAGCGCTAAAGAGGATATCGTTCCCCCTCACCAGTTCGTCGAGCGAGTACACACGGTTGACTTCAACACCCATCTTCTTACAACGCTTGCGCTCCTGCTCTGCAATCTGCCGATTTTCGGTGTAATCCCCTTTAGCCTGACAAAAGTCAATCAGCTCGGCCTGCATATCCCCGCCTAATGCTTTAACAGCACAGGCAGAAATCACGCCTTCCGGTGCGCCACCGATGGTGTACATCACATCGTAAGGATTATCCTGCCAGCAGGTCAGCACGCTGGCGGCAACATCGCCATCCGGCAGGGCAAAAACCTTCACGCCCAGCAGTGTTGCTTCCTCAATCGCGGCACTCAGGCGCGGTTTATCCAGCGTAACCATGCGCAGCTTGTCCAGCGGTTTGCCTAACGCTTTCGCCACGTTGCGCAAGTTGTCCGCCAGAGGCAAAGACAGATCAATCGCCCCGGCAGCCAGTCGATTAACAACCAGCTTTTTCATATACATATCGGGCGCATGTAACAGGCTATCTCGAGGGGCGAAAGCCATGACCGCCAGCGCATTGCTCTGCCCCATCGTCACCATCCGCGTGCCTTCAATCGGGTCAACCGCGATATCGACTTCTGGCCCGTCGCCTTTGCCCACCTCTTCGCCAATCCACAGCATCGGCGCATGGTCAATTTCTCCTTCGCCGATAACCACTCGTCCACGAAAAGCGACGTCGTTTAATGCCTGGCGCATCGCGGTGACCGCCAGGCCATCAATTTTATTTTTGTCGCCACATCCGGTTTGCGGCCAGGCAGCCAACGCTGCCTGTTCCGTAACGCGAAATAATGGCCACGCCAGGGACATCATTGCGCGGCCTCCCCGATATCAACGCCAAATTGCGCCAGCAGATATTTCTCGGCCTGTTCATTCCAGATGCCGTGCGTTTCCTCAACCAGCCGCGCCAGCTCTTTAAACAGCGGATCGGTTTTGCCTTTTTCGGCAAAATCGGCAATGGCAGTGAGCGGCATGGTCACGCCGTTATAAATGAGTTTTTTGCCGCCGGGGATATCCGGCAGATTGAGCACGGTTTCTGGCACCGCATCCAGGCCACCGATATGGGTCACCATAAACGACGGCTGTAACTGCCCCGTGGCGCTAAGGGCAATCGCCTCTTTCATGTCGTCCGTTGAACCACCGGATGTACCGACGACATGCGTGCTGTTGTAATGGACGTTGTAGAAATTAAACGGCACTTTGAAGTTTTTATCTGTCGGCCCGGCGAAGAAATTCAGACAACCATCTTCCGCCAGTAATCCATCAGCCATTTCAACGACAGCAGGCACCGCCGCATAAACAAAAATGTCATCGAACCCGGCATCTCCTGTTAGCGCCCGCAGCATCTGGACAGGATCGCTCATCCCTTTGGTATTCACATACACCAGCTCAATGCCTTTACTGGCCGCCAGTTCCACCGGCAGCAGCTTCTGTACCTGCGCCAGACGTTTGTCGTCGATATCGACCACCACCACCCGCGACGGTTGTATGCCGCCGTTAATGGCGTAATCGATAGCGCCAATGCCCATCGGACCTGCACACGCCAGCAGTGCAATATTGCCGCCAGGTTTGACGCCCATGCGATGCTCATAAACATATTGCGTGGTGTGATAATTGGCATGATAAGCACCAATAATGCAGCACATAGGCTCTGCCAGCGACGCCGCAGCAAAATAAGAGCCGTGATACGGTAATACGCAGCCCAAATTAATGGCGATTTCGGGAATAATCATATAAGTGGCATTGCCGCCAAAATATTCGTAGCTGTAGCCCGCTGAATATCCGCTTGGTAATCCCATCGCCGGTTGCAATACAAAACGCTGACCTTTTTTATATTTGCCAGTGAGATTTTTACCCACTTCGACAATAACCCCGGCACATTCATGCCCGGTAATGACCGGATGATTTTCTAAATCGTCGGGTACGCGTTTATGTTCACTACCGAGTAACGCCGCTTTCCAGGTGGATAAACAGACGCTGTCAGAAATTACACTCACCAAAAGTTCGTTATCAGTAATTTCTGGCAATTCAAATTCGCGCAGACGGACATCCCGCTTGCCATAAATAGCAGCAACTTTGGTTTTCATTTTTACCTCTGCAATCAGTTTTTATGTTCGGCGGTTAATTGATTAAATAAAGTGTCAAGTTTTGGATCGCCAATATAGTTATTAATCAATATCAGCGGTTTATCCGTCACACGTTTCACGCGCCCTTCCAGACTGGCGTGAGTGACAACGATATCCGCATCCGCAGGCACGTTTTCTATGGCGTAATGTTTTACTTCAATTGCCAGCCCTGCTTTTTCCAGGCGTTTACGGAAGGTGGTTGCGCCCATCGCGCTGGAGCCCATCCCCGCATCGCAAACGAAGGCAATACGCTTAACACGGCTTAACGAGAATGCGCCTTCCTGCTTCATTGCTTTAACCGCATTGGCTGACTCGGTAAATTCATCTTCGCTCTCAGTCTCCACTGTTTTTTCCATCTTCAGTATCAGGGAAGTGATGACAAAGGACACCAGCGTGCCTACCGTAACTCCGGCAATTGTCGCCAGGAACGAGCCTTTCGGCGTCAGCGCCAGGTAAGCAAAGATAGAACCTGGGCTTGGGCCTGCAACCAGACCACCGTCCAGTAAGTTAAACATCCAGGTGCCAGACATACCGCCCGCAATCATGGCGATAATGGTCAACGGCTTCATCAGCACATACGGGAAATACAGTTCGTGGATCCCACCGAGGAAGTGAATAATCATCGCACCAGGTGCAGAGCGCTTACTCATCCCTTTACCAAACAGAGTGAATGCCAGCAGCAGTCCTAAGCCAGGCCCAGGGTTGGACGCCACCATAAAGAAGATGGATTTACCGTTAACCGAAGCCTGTTGCATCCCCAACGGGTAATAGACGCCCTGATCTATCGCGTTATTGAGGAAAAGCACTTTCGCCGGTTCATTGATGACTGACAGCAAAGGCAGATAGCCTGCATGTACCAGTGCTTCAATACACTCTTTGACGAAAGTATTGGCAATTAACACCGCCGGGCCGATGACTTCAAAACCCAGCAGACAGAGAATCATCCCAGCAATACCTAATGAGAAGTTATTGATAACCATCTCAAAACCAGCAGGTATGCGTTTTTCCAGTGCTTTATCGACATATTTTATGACCAGCCCACCTAACGGTCCCATGATCATCGAGCCAAGGAACATCGGAATTTCAGCACCGACAATAACGCCAATCGTCCCTATTCCTCCCATGACCGCACCGCGTTTACCACCGACCAGATGACCACCGGTAGAACCAATCATCACGGGCAATAAATAGGTAATCATCGGGCCGACAATTTTGGCGAAATGTTCGTTAGGCAGCCAACCAGTAGGAATAAATAATGCAGTAATAAAACCCCAGGCAATAAAAGCACCAATATTGGGGATGACCATTGCCGTCAAAAAGCCCCCAAAAGCCTGGACCTTTGCACGAGCAGACTTGTTTTCCATAATATTATCCTGTAGAGGAGAGAGTAATTATCCGCGGTTGATTATGTCCGCTAATTGTTTTTCTGATGTTGCTGTTAAGAGTTGTTCGAGTATTTCTTCTTCGCACAGTAATTCACTTAACGCCTGAATAGCGCCAATGTGCGAATCGGCATCGGCAGCAGAGAGTCCGATGAGTAATTTAATCGGTTCGTCATTTCCCGGAAAATAAACGCCTTGTTTAAGTAACGTCAAAGACATCCCGGTTTTAAGCGCCCCACATTCCGGTCGCGCATGAGGCATTGCCACGCCTGGTGCGAGAATATAATAAGGGCCATTGTTAATGGTGGAATCTTTAATTGCCTGAATGTAATTATCGCTGATATAGTTTTTATCCAGCAATGATACCATCGAGAAATCGATAGCTTCCTGCCAGTCTTTTGCAGAATGTATAACTGAGATTGATGATTCTGGAAAATAATCACTAAGCCGCATAAATTATCCTTATTTTATTTTTAGGGTACCGTCCGGCGGTAAAAATAAAATACTCGTGCGGTTTAATGAAAGCAATTGGGTACGCGAGAAGAAAAACCCCATAAACCAAAATAATAAAACCTTAAATAACAACAATATGAAATTGATATTTTTAAAGTCAACTTTGTATTTGTTATGTTTATCATAAAATCAATATTTTGTTTGTTATTGTATTTGTGATGCATATCTCTATTTATTTATTGAATGTTCGAAAACATACTTTTCTAATGCAATGTTTTTTCGCTATACCCCTTTATAGATTCTGAATTCTCACCTGTCGGCTGTTTTCCCCTCACCTCATGTGACATATTCCCACACTTTACTCAAGGAAGATTGTCATGAAAGCACCTGTTTCTATAACCTCATTTCGCCCACAAAAATCTATTGCTATCGCCATTGGCGTGCTTGCCGTGGTTGTGCTGCCATTTCTCTCGTATTACACCGTTAATGAAGGTGAACGCGGCATTTTGCTGCGCTACGGAAAAATAGTAAAAGTCGCCGAGCCGGGTCTGGGTTTTAAGATCCCGTTTATGGAAAGCGTGGAGAAAATTTCCACGCGTAATCAGGCCGTGGTCTATCAGGGATTGCAGGCATACAGCCGCGACCAGCAACCTGCACAAATGACCGTGTCAGTCAGCTTCCACATTAAACCTTCAGAAGCAGGCGCTGTTTATACCACTTACAACACCATTGAAGCATTAAAAGATCGTCTGATTGTCCGTCAGTTGCCAACTCAACTGGAGAACGTTTTCGGCCAATATACCGCCATCAGCGCCGTACAGGATCGTACAAAACTGGTTCAGGATCTGCAAAATGCCATGCGCAAAGCCGTTGTTGGGCCAGTGGTAATTGACGGGGTCCAGATTGAGAATATTGATTTTTCTGACGCTTATGAAAAGTCGATTGAAGATCGAATGAAAGCGGAAGTCGCCATTGCCACTCGTAAGCAAAATCTGGAAACAGAGAAAATCCAGGCGCAAATTGCGGTAACTCAGGCCCAGGCAGAAGCAGACAGTAAACTGGCGGCAGCCAAAGCAGAAGCTGAGACTATTCGCGTAAGAGGCGCGGCAGAGGCTGAAACTATTCGTTTAAAAAGTGCGGCTGAAGCAGAAGCTATCCGCCTGCGCGGTGAAGCCCTGCGGGATAATCCCGGCCTTGTAGCCCTCACCACCGCCGAACGTTGGGACGGTAAGCTGCCCGATACCATGATCCCCGGCAGCACAGTTCCGTTTATCTCTACTAAGTAAAAAAAGGGCCGCTTTCGCGGCCCTTCTCACAAAGCATCTTACCGATTACAGCAACGCTTTTGCTTTCGCAACAACGTTGTCAACGGTGAAGCCGAACTCTTCAAACAGCAGCTCAGCCGGAGCAGATTCACCGAAGGTGGTCATACCGACGATAGCACCGTTCAGGCCAACATACTTGTACCAGTAGTCAGCAATGCCTGCTTCTACTGCAACACGAGCAGTAACCGCTTTCGGCAGTACAGATTCGCGGTAAGCCGCGTCCTGCTTGTCGAATGCGTCGGTAGACGGCATGGAAACCACGCGCGCTTTCACGCCTTCGGCAGTCAGTTTTTCGTAGGCAGCAACCGCCAGTTCAACTTCAGAACCGGTGGCGATGAAGATCAGTTCCGGCTGACCAGCACAGTCTTTCAGCACATAACCACCGCGCGCGATGTTTGCCAACTGCTCTTCAGTACGTTCCTGCTGCGCCAGGTTCTGACGGGAGAGGATCAGCGCAGTCGGGCCGTCCTGACGCTCAACGCCGTATTTCCACGCGACCGCGGATTCAACCTGGTCACACGGACGCCATGTAGACATGTTCGGGGTTACGCGCAGAGAAGCGACCTGCTCTACCGGCTGGTGAGTCGGGCCATCTTCGCCCAGACCGATGGAGTCGTGGGTGTAAACCATCACCTGACGCTGTTTCATCAGCGCAGCCATACGTACGGCATTACGTGCGTATTCCACGAACATCAGGAAGGTGGAGGTGTACGGCAGGAAACCACCGTGCAGGGAGATGCCGTTAGCAATCGCGGTCATACCGAACTCGCGAACACCGTAGTGGATGTAGTTACCCGCAGCATCTTCGTTGATTGCTTTAGAACCAGACCACAGGGTCAGGTTAGACGGTGCCAGGTCAGCAGAGCCACCGAGGAATTCCGGCAACAGAGGACCGAAAGCTTCGATAGCATTCTGCGACGCTTTACGGCTGGCGATTTTCGCCGGATTAGCCTGCAGTTTAGCGATGAATTCTTTCGCTTTCGCGTCGAAGTCAGACGGCATTTCGCCTTTCATACGGCGGGTAAATTCAGCGGCTTCCTGCGGATAAGCTTTCGCGTAAGCAGCGAATTTCTCGTTCCATGCAGATTCTTTCGCCTGGCCTGCTTCTTTCGCATCCCACTGAGCATAGATTTCAGACGGAATTTCGAACGGTGCATATTTCCAGCCCAGCTGTTCGCGGGTCAGGGCAATTTCAGCGTCGCCCAGCGGCGCACCGTGGGAGTCGTGGGTACCGGCTTTGTTCGGGGAACCGAAACCGATGATGGTTTTGCACATCAGCAGGGACGGTTTGTCGGTCACTGCGCGCGCTTCTTCTACTGCGCGTTTGATGGATGCCGCGTCATGACCGTCGATGTCGCGAATAACGTGCCAGCCGTAAGCTTCGAAACGCATTGCGGTATCGTCGGTGAACCAGCCTTCAACGTGACCATCGATAGAAATACCGTTGTCATCGTAGAACGCAATCAGTTTACCCAGCTTCAGCGTACCCGCCAGAGAGCAAACTTCGTGGGAGATGCCTTCCATCATGCAGCCGTCGCCCATGAAGGCGTAGGTGTAGTGGTCGACAATGTCGTGACCCGGACGGTTAAACTGCGCCGCCAGCGTTTTTTCTGCAATCGCCATACCGACTGCGTTGGCAATACCCTGCCCCAGCGGACCAGTGGTGGTTTCCACACCAGCGGTGTAACCCACTTCCGGGTGGCCCGGAGTTTTAGAGTGCAGCTGACGGAAGTTTTTCAGTTCTTCCATCGGCAGATCGTAACCGGTGAGGTGCAGCAGGCTGTAGATCAGCATGGAGCCGTGGCCGTTGGACAGCACGAAGCGGTCACGGTCAGCCCAGGACGGATTCTGCGGGTTGTGTTTCAGGAAATCACGCCACAGGACTTCGGCAATGTCAGCCATACCCATCGGGGCGCCCGGGTGACCGGATTTGGCTTTCTGTACTGCGTCCATGCTCAGCGCACGAATAGCATTGGCAAGCTCTTTACGTGAGGACATTTTGACTCCAGATCGGATGATGAAGGGCACGCCCTTAACGACTTGACGACAGCGCGTTTTGGGCTACGCCGGAAAATTTGCCAACAATTTACCGCAAGCCGCGCGTCATGTACATGGAACATCCTTTTGCCGTTTCAGAAATCTCTGGATCATGCTCGCATGTTGCGCAATCTGCTCGCCCGTCCGCTGCGCTTTTTCTTATACTTAGGACGAGCATCGATTCGCCTGCAAACGGCGCATTTTTAGAATAATCCTGACCTTGTGCGGAAGAGAAAACATGAAAATTCGCGCCTTATTGGTAGCAATGAGCGTGGCAACGGTACTGACCGGTTGCCAGAATATGGACTCCAGTGGACTGCTCTCATCAGGAGCAGAAGCTTTTCAGGCTTACAGTCTGAGCGATGCGCAGGTGAAAGCCCTGAGCGATCAGGCGTGCCAGGAGATGGACAGCAAGGCGACGATTGCGCCAGACGGTAGTGAATACGCTAAACGTCTGACCACCATTGCTAATGCGCTAGGAAATAACATCAACGGCCAGCCGGTAAATTACAAAGTGTATATGGCGAAGGATGTGAATGCCTTTGCAATGGCTAACGGCTGTATCCGCGTCTATAGCGGGCTGATGGATATGATGACGGATAACGAAGTCGAAGCGGTGATCGGTCACGAGATGGGGCATGTGGCGTTAGGCCATGTGAAGAAAGGGATGCAGGTAGCACTCGGTACCAACGCAGTGCGAGTTGCGGCGGCCTCTGCGGGCGGGATTGTCGGCAGTTTATCGCAATCACAACTCGGTGACCTGGGCGAGAAATTAGTCAATTCGCAATTCTCCCAGCGCCAGGAAGCAGAAGCCGATGATTATTCTTACGATCTTCTGCGCCAACGCGGCATCAGCCCGGCAGGTCTTGCCACCAGCTTTGAAAAACTGGCGAAACTGGAAGAAGGCCGCCAAAGCTCAATGTTTGACGACCATCCTGCATCCGCCGAGCGCGCCCAGCATATTCGCGATCGTATGAGCGCGGATGGAGTTAAGTAAGGCCTGGTGGTGCCGAACCCTGGTCAGATAAGGCGTTCACACCGCATCTGACATGAATGGCACATTTGTTACCCCGTGCGTATTGCCGGATGCGATGCTGGCGCATCTTATCCGGCCTACGGGTGCCGAACGTAGGTCGGATAAGGCGTTCACGCCGCATCCGACATTAATGGCACGTTTTACCCGTGCGCATCGCATCTGGTGCTTACTCGCCCTTTTTCGCCGCCTGAATATACAGCATTTCCAGCGCCAGCGTTGCCGCTGCCAGAGCGGTGATTTCCGACTGATCGTATGCCGGAGCCACTTCCACTACGTCCATCCCAACAATGTTGAGATCTTTCAGGCCGCGTACCAGTTTAATGGCGCGATCGGAGGTCAGGCCGCCAATTACCGGCGTACCGGTTCCCGGCGCGAAAGCAGGATCCAGGCAGTCGATATCAAAGGTCAGGTAAACCGGCATCTCACCCACAATCTGTTTCACCTGGGCGATAACGTCATCCACGCTGCGATCGTTCACCTGGCAGGCGTCCAGCACGGTAAAACCGTTGTCTTTATCAAACTCGGTACGAATACCAATCTGCACGGAATGATTCGGGTCGATCAGACCTTCTTTCGGCGCGGTATAGAACATGGTGCCGTGGTCAAATTCACAACCGTTCGCGTAGGTATCGGTGTGGGCGTCAAAGTGTACCAGCGCCATTTTGCCGAAATGCTTCGCATGAGCACGCAACAGCGGCAGCGTAACAAAGTGGTCACCACCGAAGGAGAGCATACGCTTACCAGCAGCCAGCAGCTTCTCGGCGTGCGCCTGCAGCTTCTCGCTCATCTCACGGGCATCGCCGAAGGCATATACCAGATCACCGCAGTCCACCACGTTCAGACGCTCACGCATGTCGAAATTCCACGGGAAGCGGTTGTGTTCCCAGGCCAGATTCGTCGAAACCTGACGGATAGCTGCCGGACCGTGGCGACCACCCGCACGACCAGAAGTGGCCATATCGAACGGCACGCCAGTAATCACCCAGTCAGCATCGCTGTCATACGGCTGGAAGTTCATCGGCAGGCGTAAAAAACCAAAGGCGTTGGAAACCAGTGAGTTATCGTATTGATGACCTAAGGTGCTCATGGATGGACTCCTATTACAAAGTCGATATAAAAAAACCCTTCCGCGTCGTTAGGCCCGACGAGGAAGGGTTGGATTTGCGAAACACAAGTTTGTGCTAATTATCGCCCTAAATGGGCGAGGCATCAAGCAAGGTTACTATTTCCGACACGGTGGCGGCGCATAGCCATTGTTGTCCGCCGGAAATGCTTGTCCAGAGCACGGCGGCAGCGCGTTTTGCGCCGGGCCTTGTAATTCAAAGGCGGCAAAGCCGATTACACCGGTATTACGCACATCGCCTTGCGTCGAATTGGCTGCGTAGGAATCAGCAACGTTGGCGAACTGAAAAGCCGCTTCGGTATGTTTATCTTTGCGGAATCCTTTAATCGCTAACGAATCTCCGGCATTCACAATATAACCGTTGTTATTCAGCGAACCTTGTTTACCATTCAGAACATCCAGGCCATCAACCGTAGCAACGATCTCGTAGTTGGTGTTACGACTGTAATTGCGGACATATAATTGATAATTCATTCCTACTCTGGCATGGACAATATAGCGTGGTTCATTATTGGATGAATCATAAACCCGCGTAATAGGTAGAGAATTAAAATTACCATCGCGAATAGCATATTCCAGTTCGTTAATACGAATGCTATAAACGCGGTCGTAGCCGGAAGGAACATTAGTCGAATAACTAATAACGATCATCTCCGCCGGATCGCGCCAGGCTCGCTCAACAGATACGCCCTGAACCGTTGAGTGCACATCCCCACCCCAGGCGGTGCCGACATTGCCCGACGCACTGCTATTATACTGCGCATTACTGGAACAACCAGCCAGCAGCACGACTAATGCCATCAACGCGCTACGTACTTTCCATTTTTTCATAACCGTTCCCTCTGCATTTAATTAATGCAGCGATTGTAGGGAGATTATTTAATAAGAAAAGCAGCTAAATTATTTTTAAGAATATATAAAAAGAAAGCGGGCCGATTTACGTAAATAAATCGACCCGCCAGCGGAATAATCTTAATTATTCATCTTCAAGATAGGTATAACCGTACAAACCTGCCTCGAACTCTTCAAGGAACTGTTGTTGCAGTTCAGCATCAAGATCGGTTTTCTTCACTTGATCGCGGAACTGGGTTAACAGCGTTTTCGGATCTAGCTGTACATATTGCAGCATGTCCGCCACGGTATCGCCTTCGTCAGACAGTTCCACTTCTACACTACCGTCAGGGAACACGAACACGTCAACCGCTTCGGTATCACCGAACAGGTTGTGCATGTTGCCGAGGATCTCCTGATATGCGCCGACCATAAAGAAACCGAGCATCGGCGGATTCTCCGGATCGTACTCCGGCATAGGCATTGTCGTGGCAATACCGTCACCATCAATATAGTGGTCGATAGCACCGTCAGAGTCACAGGTAATATCCAGCAGCACAGCGCGGCGTTCCGGCACTTGATCCAGCCCTTCCAGCGGCAGAACCGGGAACAACTGGTCGATCCCCCATGCGTCCGGCATCGACTGGAACAGCGAGAAGTTGACGTACATTTTGTCCGCCATACGTTCCTGCAATTCATCGATAATCGGACGATGAGCACGGTTTTGCGGATCCAGTTGCTTTTGCACTTCATGGCACATGCTCAAATAAAGCTGCTCAGCCCATGCGCGTTCTTGCAGGCTAAAGGTGCCAGAAGAGTAGCCGATATGAATATCGTGCAGATCCATCTGGCTGTCGTGCAACCATTCACGCAGAGAACGGCGAGTTCCCGGTTCGTGCATTTCCTGCCAGGTTTCCCACATGCTTTGCAGTGCGCGCGGCGCATCTTCTGCGGGCGCGGTCGGCACCGTGTATTCGTTACGTTCCACGCCGATGATATTAGACACCAGCACGGTGTGATGCGCAGTCACCGCACGACCCGATTCGGTGATTACCGTCGGATGCGGCAGACCATTTTCTTCACACGCATCACCAATCGCCCAGATGATATTGTTGGCGTATTCATTGAGGCCGTAGTTCACCGAGCAGTCAGACTGCGAACGGGTACCTTCATAGTCCACGCCCAGACCGCCGCCGACGTCGAAGCACTGAATATTGACGCCCAGCTTATGCAGTTCCACATAGAAGCGTGCGGATTCACGAACGCCCGTGGCGATATCGCGAATATTCGCCATCTGCGAACCAAGGTGGAAGTGCAGCAGTTGCAGGCTGTCGAGACGCCCGGCTTCACGCAACGTTTCAACCAGTTGCAGTACCTGAGTCGCAGCCAGGCCGAACTTCGATTTTTCTCCACCGGAGGACTGCCATTTACCCGAGCCCTGCGAAGCCAGACGTGCACGCACGCCCAGACGAGGAACGACATTCAGACGTTCTGCTTCATCCAGCACAATGGCGATTTCTGACATCTTCTCAATGACCAGATAGACCTTGTGGCCCATCTTCTCGCCAATTAATGCCAGGCGGATATATTCGCGGTCTTTATAACCATTACAGACGATGACGCTACGGGTCATGCCAGCATGCGCCAGCACCGCCATCAACTCTGCTTTCGAGCCTGCTTCCAGCCCCAACGGTTCGCCAGAATGAATCAGGGACTCAATCACGCGGCGGTGCTGGTTAACTTTGATCGGATAAACGAGGAAGTAATCGCCGTTATAGCCGTAGGATTCCCGCGCACGTTTAAACGCGGCGTTAATGGAACGCAAACGGTGCTGCAGGATCTGCGGGAAACAGAACAGTGCAGGCAGACGCTGGCCCTGTGCTTCGCGGGTTTTCACCAACTGCGCGAGATCGACGCGAGCTTCCGGGACGTCCGGGTCCGGGCACACGCTGATGTGGCCCAGCTCGTTAACGTCATAGTAGTTATTGCCCCACCAGGCAATATTGTAAGTACGCAGCATCTTGCTGGCTTCCTGGGAGCTCATTGCAACCTCCTGCATGGAGCGTAGTACACCGTGTTCGCCCGCTGACGAAGGCAAACTCATAGACATGTCGTCAGACATAGCGAACCTCAAATTATTTTATTAAGTGTAAAACAGTTAACCACTATCGCAGCCTGAAACTGCGATAACAACCCATAAGCACATGGATTTTCCAGCAGTGTATGCTGACGCTCCGACTGCGCAACCGGTTTCTTTTTCATAACATTATTAAGCACATAACCGAACATAAGTGTGACAGTTCGGCGAAACCACGAGAAAACTCTTGTTTTTACAAGAGCGCCCTTGTTCAGTCCTCAGTAACTGTAACCAGCTCTTGAATCCTGAGAAGCGCCGAGATGGGTATAACATCGGCAGGTATGCAAAGCAGAGATGCAGAGTGCGGGGAACGAATCTTCACCAGAACGGTGAGACAGGTTAAGCAGCAGACAACGGTTCATTATTTCGTATCACCTCCACGGCCGCCCGTTAAGACGAACCCACAAGCCAAAACTCTGATTTCAACCCGGCTGGAAGTGGCAACACGAAAGAAACGTCGTGTGCTTTTTATTTAAGCCGCGCGCCGCGTTTTATACCCCACAATGGCAGAAAATTGCAAAAGATAAATACGCAGAATGCCAGCATTGTCAGGAAAAATTTCCAGCCACGTTTCTAACAGAATGAGACACGATTCAAAAAAAAGTGGAAATCGGGTGAAGGATTGACCTAAAATAGCCATCCAGATGTTAATCCATCCATACTGATTAACACTCAGACTGCCAGTGTTTTTAACCTGACGAGTCGTGGTAGGATCCGCTACCACAGAAAATCCACACAACAGTTTGAGCTAACCAAATTCTCTTTAGGTGATATTAAATATGGCAAAACACCTTTTTACGTCCGAGTCCGTCTCTGAAGGGCATCCTGACAAAATTGCTGACCAAATCTCTGATGCCGTTTTAGACGCGATCCTCGAACAGGATCCGAAAGCACGCGTTGCTTGCGAAACCTACGTAAAAACCGGCATGGTTTTAGTTGGCGGTGAAATCACCACCAGCGCCTGGGTAGACATCGAAGAGATCACCCGTAACACCGTTCGCGAAATTGGCTATGTACATTCCGACATGGGCTTTGACGCTAACTCCTGTGCGGTCCTGAGCGCTATCGGCAAACAATCTCCTGACATCAACCAGGGCGTTGACCGTGCCGATCCGCTGGAACAGGGCGCGGGCGACCAGGGTCTGATGTTTGGCTACGCAACCAACGAAACCGACGTGCTGATGCCAGCACCTATCACCTATGCACACCGTCTGGTACAGCGTCAGGCTGAAGTGCGTAAAAACGGCACTCTGCCGTGGCTGCGCCCGGACGCGAAAAGCCAGGTGACTTTCCAGTATGACGACGGCAAAATCGTCGGCATCGATGCTGTAGTACTTTCCACTCAGCACTCTGAAGATATCGACCAGAAATCGCTGCAAGAAGCGGTAATGGAAGAGATCATTAAGCCGATTCTGCCCGCTGAATGGCTGACTTCCGCCACCAAATTCTTCATCAACCCGACCGGACGTTTTGTTATCGGCGGCCCGATGGGTGACTGCGGTCTGACTGGTCGTAAAATTATCGTTGATACCTACGGCGGCATGGCGCGTCACGGTGGCGGTGCGTTCTCCGGTAAAGATCCATCAAAAGTGGACCGTTCCGCAGCCTACGCAGCACGTTATGTCGCGAAAAACATCGTGGCTGCTGGCTTGGCTGACCGTTGCGAAATTCAGGTTTCCTACGCAATTGGCGTGGCTGAACCGACCTCCATCATGGTGGAAACTTTCGGTACCGAGAAAGTGCCTTCTGAACAGCTGACCCTGCTGGTACGTGAGTTCTTCGACCTGCGTCCATACGGTCTGATTCAGATGCTGGATCTGCTGCACCCGATCTACAAAGAAACCGCAGCATACGGTCACTTTGGTCGCGAACATTTCCCGTGGGAAAAAACCGACAAAGCGCAACTGCTGCGTGAAGCTGCCGGTCTGAAGTAATCTTTCTTCTCCTGCTTTCAAAGGCCAGCCTCGCGCTGGCCTTTTTCTTTTACCTCTCCGCGGTGGATAGGCGTTCACGCCGCATCCGGCATTTGTGTCGGATTCGATGCTGCCGCATCTTATCCGACTTACAGACATCCCGCGCTCGTAGGCTGGATAAGGCGTTCACGCCGCATCCGGCATTGTGTCGGATGCGATGCTGCCGCATCTTATCCGACCTACAGATATCACCGCGCTCGTAGACTGGATTAGCCGTTCACGCCGCATCCGGAAAAAAGCCGCCCGCAGAATAACATCATTCTTCCTGAACACGTTTTACCGCAAATCATCATCACCACTGAAACCGATTACACCAACCACACCAGCCAAATATTTGTAATATTTTCATATTATTATTCAGTTTTCACGGTTGTTACATTTCTTTTCAGTAAAGTCTTAATTGCAGATAACCGTGTTTAACCTATGATGATATAACTCAATTAATTTCATACACTTAAATTATAACCATAATGAATATTAGTGTAAGCGATTACACTGATGTGATTTGCTTCACATCTTTTTACGTCGTACTCACCTATCTTAATTCACAATAAAAAATAACCATATTGGAGGGCATCATGCCTGACGCTAAAAAACAGGGGCGGTCAAACAAGGCAATGACGTTTTTCGTCTGCTTCCTTGCTGCTCTGGCGGGATTACTCTTTGGCCTGGATATCGGTGTAATTGCTGGCGCACTGCCGTTTATTGCAGATGAATTCCAGATTACCTCGCACACACAAGAATGGGTCGTAAGCTCCATGATGTTCGGTGCGGCAGTCGGTGCGGTGGGTAGCGGCTGGCTCTCCTTTAAACTCGGGCGCAAAAAGAGCCTGATGATCGGCGCAATCCTGTTTGTTGCCGGTTCGCTGTTCTCTGCGGCTGCGCCAAACGTTGAAGTACTGATTCTTTCCCGCGTTCTGCTGGGTCTGGCGGTAGGTGTAGCCTCTTATACCGCGCCGCTGTACCTCTCTGAAATTGCGCCAGAGAAAATTCGCGGCAGTATGATCTCGATGTATCAGTTGATGATCACTATCGGGATCCTCGGCGCGTATCTTTCTGATACCGCCTTCAGCTACACCGGTGCATGGCGCTGGATGCTGGGTGTGATTATCATCCCGGCAATTCTGCTACTGATTGGTGTCTTCTTCCTGCCAGACAGCCCACGTTGGTTTGCCGCTAAACGCCGCTTTGTTGATGCCGAACGCGTGCTACTGCGCCTGCGCGACACCAGCGCGGAAGCCAAACGCGAACTGGATGAAATCCGTGAAAGTTTGCAGGTTAAACAGAGCGGTTGGGCATTGTTTAAAGAGAACAGTAACTTCCGTCGCGCGGTGTTCCTGGGTGTACTGTTGCAGGTGATGCAGCAATTC
Source organism: Escherichia sp. E13S3 (assembly GCF_004212325.1). Taxonomy (NCBI): domain Bacteria; kingdom Pseudomonadati; phylum Pseudomonadota; class Gammaproteobacteria; order Enterobacterales; family Enterobacteriaceae; genus Escherichia; species Escherichia sp. E13S3. Next base: position 30,275 of record NZ_RHJR01000002.1, on the reverse strand, counting down.
ACCGGGATGAACGTCATCATGTACTACGCGCCGAAAATCTTCGAACTGGCGGGTTATACCAACACCACAGAGCAAATGTGGGGGACCGTGATTGTCGGCCTGACCAACGTACTTGCCACCTTTATCGCAATCGGTCTTGTTGACCGTTGGGGGCGTAAACCAACGTTGACGCTGGGCTTCATGGTGATGGCTGTGGGCATGGGCGTACTGGGTACAATGATGCACATCGGTATTCACTCACCGTCGGCGCAGTATTTCGCCATCGCCATGCTGCTGATGTTTATTGTCGGTTTTGCCATGAGCGCGGGTCCGTTGATTTGGGTACTGTGTTCTGAAATCCAGCCGCTGAAAGGCCGCGACTTCGGTATCACCTGCTCCACCGCTACCAACTGGATTGCCAACATGATTGTCGGCGCAACCTTCCTGACTATGCTCAACACGCTGGGCAACGCCAATACCTTCTGGGTTTACGCAGGTCTGAACGTGCTGTTTATCCTGCTGACACTGTGGCTGGTGCCGGAAACCAAACACGTTTCGCTGGAACACATTGAACGTAATCTGATGAAAGGTCGTAAACTGCGCGAAATCGGCGCTCACGATTAATCTCCCCAGGCTTCCTCCCGTCGCGGAGGAAGCCACCTCTTGCAGTCATCTTTTCTTCGCTCTATCCTCTGCCGCTATGAAAACATCCCGTCTCCCTATCGCCATCCAACAGGCTGTTATGCGTCGCCTGCGGGAAAAACTCGCCCAGGCCAACCTGAAGCTGGGGCGTAACTATCCGGAGCCAAAACTCTCTTATACCCAGCGTGGCACATCCGCCGGAACGGCCTGGCTGGAAAGCTATGAAATTCGCCTCAATCCGGTGTTGCTGATGGAAAACAGCGAGGCTTTTATAGAAGAAGTGGTGCCACACGAACTGGCGCATTTGCTGGTATGGAAACACTTTGGTCGCGTAGCGCCACATGGCAAAGAGTGGAAGTGGATGATGGAAAGCGTGCTGGGCGTTCCCGCCCGCCGTACGCATCAGTTTGAACTGCAATCCGTGCGCCGTAACACTTTCTCCTACCGTTGCAAATGCCAGGAGCATCAGCTTACCGTACGTCGTCATAACCGCGTGGTACGAGGCGAAGCCGTCTATCGCTGCGTTCACTGCGGCGAACAACTGGTTGCTCAATAACCAGCAGAACTATCAGGAATTTTACTGATCTGGCTGATTGCATACCAAAACAACTTTCGCTACGTTGCTCGCTCGTTTTAACACGGAGTAAGTGATGTACCGTAATTTGTCTGTGGCTGCGGTGGTACTGAGCGCAGCATTATCCGGCACGGCGTTAGCCGAAGGCATCAATAGTTTTTCCCAGGCGAAAACAGCAGCGGTAAAAGTCTACGCTGATGTGCCGGGAACATTTTACTGCGGATGTAAAATCAACTGGCAGGGTAAAAAAGGCATCGTGGATCTGGAGTCGTGCGGGTATCAGGTGCGCAAAAATGAAAACCGCGCCAGCCGCGTAGAATGGGAACATGTTGTTCCCGCCTGGCAGTTCGGCCACCAGCGTCAGTGCTGGCAGGAAGGCGGTCGTAAAAACTGCGCTAAAGATCCGGTTTATCGCCAAATGGAAAGCGATATGCATAACCTGCAGCCCGCGATAGGTGAAGTGAACGGCGATCGCGGCAACTTTATGTACAGCCAGTGGAATGGCGGCGAGGGGCAGTATGGGCAGTGCGCTATGAAGATTGATTTCAAAGAAAAAGTTGCTGAACCGCCAGCTCATGCCCGTGGTTCCATTGCGCGGATTTACTTCTACATGCGTGACCAGTACAACCTGACACTCTCACGCCAGCAAACGCAGCTGTTTAACGCCTGGAACAAAATGTATCCGGTCACCGACTGGGAGTGTGAGCGTGACGAACGCATCGCGAAGGTGCAAGGCAATCACAATCCGTATGTGCAACGCGCTTGCCAGGCGCGAAAGAGCTAACCTACACTAGCGAAATTCTTTTTGTTAACCCTACCCCACGCGCGCAACCGCGTGGGGAGACGACGCGGATATTTAACCATGCGTATCCCCCGCATTTATCATCCTGAACCACTCACCAGCAATTCGCAGATCGCGCTTTGTGAAGATGCCGCTAACCATATCGGGCGCGTCCTGCGTATGGCGCCAGGTCAGGCATTACAGTTATTTGACGGCAGCAACCAGGTCTTTGACGCAGAAATCACCAGCGCCAGCAAAAAAAGCGTGGAAGTTAAAGTGCTGGAAGGCCAGGTAGACGATCGTGAATCTCCCTTGCATATTCACCTTGGTCAGGTGATGTCGCGCGGAGAAAAAATGGAATTCACTATCCAGAAATCGATAGAACTTGGCGTAAGCCTCATTACGCCACTTTTTTCTGAACGCTGCGGCGTTAAACTGGATAGTGAACGTCTGAACAAGAAGCTCCAGCAGTGGCAGAAAATTGCAATTGCCGCCTGCGAGCAGTGTGGTCGTAATCGGGTACCAGAAATCCGTCCGGCGATGGATCTGGAAGCCTGGTGTGCAGAGCAAGATGAAGGCTTGAAACTCAATCTTCACCCGCGCGCCAGTAACAGCATCAATACATTGCCGTTACCGGTTGAACGCGTCCGCCTGCTGATTGGCCCGGAAGGCGGTTTGTCGGCAGATGAAATTGCCATGACTGCCCGCTATCAATTTACTGATATCCTGTTGGGACCTCGCGTTCTGCGTACTGAGACAACTGCGCTCACCGCCATTACCGCGCTACAAGTGCGTTTTGGCGATCTGGGCTAACGGAGAAGAATAATGATCAAGCTCGGCATCGTGATGGACCCCATCGCAAACATCAACATCAAGAAAGATTCCAGTTTCGCTATGTTGCTGGAAGCACAGCGTCGTGGTTACGAACTTCACTATATGGAGATGGCCGATCTCTATTTGATCAATGGTGAGGCTCGCGCTCGTACCCGTACTTTGAGCGTCGAACAGAACTACGATAAATGGTACGAGTTCACGGGTGAGCAGGATCTGCAACTGGCCGATCTCGACGTGATTCTGATGCGTAAAGATCCGCCGTTTGATACCGAGTTTATCTACGCGACCTATATTCTGGAACGCGCCGAAGAGAAAGGAACGCTGATTGTTAACAAGCCGCAGAGCCTGCGCGACTGTAACGAGAAGCTGTTTACCGCCTGGTTCTCTGACTTAACGCCAGAAACACTGGTCACGCGCAATAAAGCGCAGTTGAAAGCGTTCTGGGAAAAACACAGCGATATCATCCTCAAGCCGCTGGACGGTATGGGTGGCGCGTCGATTTTCCGCGTGAAAGAAGGCGATCCGAACCTTGGTGTGATTGCCGAAACCTTGACTGAGCACGGCACTCGCTACTGCATGGCACAAAATTATCTGCCAGCGATTAAAGATGGTGACAAGCGTGTGCTGGTGGTGGATGGCGAACCAGTACCGTACTGTCTGGCGCGTATTCCACAGGGCGGCGAAACCCGTGGCAATCTGGCTGCCGGTGGTCGTGGCGAACCTCGTCCGCTAACGGAAAGCGACTGGAAAATCGCCCGTCAGGTAGGACCGACGCTGAAAGAAAAAGGGCTGATTTTTGTTGGTCTGGATATTATCGGTGACCGCCTGACTGAAATTAACGTCACCAGCCCAACCTGTATTCGTGAGATTGAAGCAGAGTTTCCGGTGTCTATCACCGGAATGTTAATGGATGCTATTGAAGCACGATTACAGCAGCAGTAACCCTGTTTAGCGAGAGGGATCTCGTTGAGACTATGAGTGACAGCGCCATACTTTCCACGCATACTGGGCGCTGTTGCTTTTTTGAACCAGGAAACAGAACCTCTGACAATGAATTTACAGCATCACTTTCTTATTGCCATGCCTGCTCTCCAGGATCCGATTTTCCGTCGTTCCGTGGTCTACATTTGCGAACATAATACCAATGGAGCAATGGGGATCATCATTAACAAGCCACTGGAAAATCTCAAAATTGAAGGGATTCTGGAAAAGCTGAAGATCACGCCGGAACCGCGTGATGAATCTGTCCGTCTGGACAAACCGGTTATGCTTGGCGGTCCGCTGGCTGAAGATCGCGGGTTTATTTTGCATACCCCGCCATCCAATTTTGCGTCCAGCATTCGCATTTCAGATAACACGGTGATGACCACTTCCCGCGATGTGCTGGAAACACTCGGCACCGATAAACAACCTGCTGACGTGATGGTAGCCCTTGGTTACTCCTCCTGGGATAAAGGCCAACTGGAGCAAGAAATTCTCGATAATGCGTGGTTAACCGCCCCGGCAGATCTGAATATTCTGTTCAAAACACCGATAGCCGACCGCTGGCGCGATGCGGCAAGGCTGATTGGTGTTGATATTCTCACCATGCCAGGTGTGGCAGGGCATGCCTGATGAGCGGAACATTACTCGCCTTCGACTTCGGCACCAAAAGCATTGGCGTAGCGGTCGGCCAACGCATTACCGGCACAGCTCGCCCGCTGCCCGCAATTAAAGCACAGGACGGTACGCCGGACTGGAACATCCTCGAGCGTTTACTGAAAGAGTGGCAGCCAGACGAAATCATCGTCGGTTTGCCGCTGAATATGGACGGCACCGAGCAACCATTGACAGCCAGAGCGCGTAAATTTGCCAACCGTATTCATGGCCGTTTTGGTGTTGAAGTAAAGCTCCATGACGAGCGTCTTAGCACCGTGGAAGCACGTTCCGGTCTGTTTGAACAGGGCGGCTATCGGGCGCTCAACAAAGGCAAAGTCGACTCTGCCTCTGCGGTTATTATTCTCGAAAGCTATTTCGAGCAGGGATATTAAGGCGATTTAAAAACCTGGCGAATTGTCGTTACCGTCATCCCGCCATCTTGCCGGATGCGGCGTGAACGCCTTATCCAGTCTACATGTGGCACCTGCTGTAGGTCTGATAAGACGCATCAGCGTCGCATCAGACATGTATTGCCGGACGCGGCGTGAATGACTACGTTTGTAGGCCCGATAAGCTTGCGCATCGGGCATGTTTACAATTCGTATCAGGCACAGCAACGTCACAAACGCCCTTCCCCCACCCGCTGCTGATAACTCTGCTGAAACGTTAACATCCCCACCTGCTGACCGGTTTGAATAACATGCGGCAACTGGTGGGTTTTCCCTTCGCGAATCAAATTCCCCACCGCAGGTGTGTTAATCAGTAATTCAAACAGCGCCACGCGTCCTTCCTGTTTATCCACTTCCAGCTTTTGTGACAACACCGCCCGTAAACTACCTGCCAGTTGATTACGCACGGGATCTTTTTCCTGCGCCGGAAACGAATCCACCAGTCGCTCAACTGCCTGCGCTGCGCCGCGCGTGTGTAATGTCGCCAGCACCAGATGCCCGGTTTCTGCCGCCGTTAGCGCCAGACGTATTGTCTCGCTGTCACGCAGCTCTCCAAGCAAAATCACATCAGGATCCTCCCGCAATGCGGCCCTCAATCCCGATGCGAACGTCATACAGTGCAAACCAATTTCCCGTTGCTGGATCAAACATCGCTGGCTGGCATAGAGATATTCCACAGGATCTTCCAGTGTCAGAATATGCGCATCGGCATGTTGATTGAGATAGCCAACCATTGCCGCCAGCGTGGTGGATTTACCGCTCCCCGTCGCCCCCGTCACCAGAATCAGGCCATTCTCGCTCTTGAGTAATTCCGGCAATACCGGTGGTGCGCCAAGCTGTTCGAGCTGCGGGCAGTGCGAAGGTAACAGCCGTAACGCCAGAGAAATACCTTGCCGTTGTGCGAACGCACTGCCACGCAATCGCTGGTTTTCCGCCAGCGACACGGCAAAATCCAGCTGACCATTCTCCAGCAATATTGCCCGCTGATCGTCATCCAGCCACTCCCCCAGTAGCTCTTCGACGTCCGGCGCATCAAACGGCGCAGCTTCCATTCTGCCGCGAATGCGCCATCGTGCGGGCCAGGCGCTGCACAGGTGTAGATCCGAGACGTTATGCTTTACACTAAGGGCCACAATTTCTTCCATATTCATACTAAGATCCTCGGAAAATGAACGATATTGCGCATAACCTGGCACAGGTCCGGGACAAAATCTCAGCGGCTGCAACGCGTTGCGGCCGTTCTCCAGAAGAAATTACGCTGCTTGCAGTCAGTAAAACAAAACCTGCGAGCGCCATCGCAGAAGCCATTGATGCCGGGCAGCGTCAATTTGGTGAAAACTACGTTCAGGAAGGGGTAGATAAAATTCGCCACTTTCAGGAGCTGGGCGTAACAGGATTAGAATGGCATTTTATTGGCCCGTTGCAGTCTAATAAAAGCCGCCTGGTGGCAGAACATTTCGACTGGTGTCATACCATCGACCGTTTGCGTATCGCCACACGCCTGAACGACCAGCGACCGGCAGAACTTCCCCCTCTTAACGTGCTGATTCAAATCAATATTAGCGATGAAAACAGCAAGTCAGGGATTCAACTGGCGGAACTGGACGAGTTGGCAGCTGCGGTCGCTGAACTACCGCGTTTACGTCTGCGCGGGCTGATGGCAATCCCTGCGCCTGAGTCAGAATATGTAAGGCAGTTTGAAGTTGCACGCCAAATGGCTGTAGCATTTGCCGGACTGAAAACGCGCTACCCGCATATCGACACGCTCTCTCTGGGAATGTCGGACGATATGGAAGCCGCCATTGCGGCAGGTAGCACGATGGTTCGTATCGGCACTGCCATCTTTGGTGCACGTGATTACTCTAAAAAATAAGGAATCTTAAGAACGCCATGAATACGTTGACTTTCCTGCTTTCAACGGTCATTGAGCTGTATACCATGGTGCTGTTATTACGCATCTGGATGCAGTGGGCTCATTGTGATTTTTATAACCCTTTCTCACAGTTTGTAGTGAAGGTGACACAACCGATTATCGGGCCACTGCGCCGCGTTATTCCGGCAATGGGGCCAATTGACAGCGCCTCACTGCTGGTCGCTTACATTTTGAGTTTTATCAAAGCCATCGTGCTGTTTAAAGTGGTGACCTTCCTGCCAATCATCTGGATTGCCGGTTTATTGATTCTGCTGAAAACCATCGGTCTGCTGATTTTCTGGGTCCTGCTGGTGATGGCGATTATGAGCTGGGTAAGCCAGGGTCGTAGCCCGATTGAATACGTGCTGATTCAGCTGGCCGATCCGCTGCTGCGCCCGATTCGCCGCTTGCTACCGGCAATGGGTGGGATTGATTTCTCGCCGATGATCCTCGTTCTGCTGCTGTATGTCATCAATATGGGCGTCGCAGAAGTATTACAGGCAACCGGAAACATGCTGCTGCCGGGGCTGTGGATGGCGTTATGAGTGCCGTAACAGTTAATGATGACGGTCTGGTTTTACGGCTCTATATTCAGCCGAAAGCCAGCCGTGATTCTATTGTCGGTTTACATGGCGACGAAGTTAAAGTCGCCATTACCGCGCCGCCGGTTGACGGCCAGGCCAACAGTCATCTGGTGAAGTTTCTCGGTAAGCAATTCCGGGTTGCCAAAAGCCAGGTGGTGATTGAAAAAGGCGAACTTGGCCGCCACAAACAAATTAAAATCATTAATCCGCAACAAATCCCGCCAGAAATCGCGGCGTTAATTAATTAGGTATCCTATGCAAAAAGTTGTCCTCGCAACCGGCAATGCCGGTAAAGTGCGTGAGCTGGCGTCGCTGCTTAGCGACTTCGGTCTTGATATCGTGGCCCAAACAGACCTCGGCGTAGATTCCGCTGAAGAAACCGGCCTGACCTTTATCGAAAACGCGATTCTGAAAGCGCGCCATGCGGCAAAAGTGACCGGTTTACCGGCAATTGCCGACGACTCTGGTCTGGCGGTAGATGCGCTGGGCGGCGCTCCAGGGATTTACTCCGCGCGTTATTCCGGTGAAGACGCGACCGATCAAAAGAATCTGCAAAAACTGCTGGAAACACTGAAAGACGTACCGGACGACCAACGTCAGGCGCGTTTCCACTGCGTGCTGGTATATCTGCGTCACGCGGAAGATCCCACTCCGCTGGTGTGCCACGGCAGCTGGCCGGGTGTGATTACTCGTGAACCAGCGGGTACTGGCGGCTTTGGTTATGATCCAATCTTCTTCGTGCCTTCCGAAGGGAAAACCGCTGCCGAACTGACCCGCGAAGAAAAGAGCGCCATTTCCCACCGTGGTCGGGCGTTGAAACTGCTGCTGGACGCTTTACGTAATGGTTAAATTACCGCCGCTGAGTCTCTACATTCACATCCCGTGGTGCGTGCAGAAATGCCCGTACTGCGATTTCAACTCTCATGCGTTGAAAGGGGAAGTGCCGCATGACGATTATGTTCAGCATCTGCTTAACGATCTGGACAACGATGTGGCTTACGCTCAGGGCCGTGAAGTGCAGACAATCTTTATTGGCGGCGGTACGCCGAGCCTGCTTTCCGGCCCGGCGATGCAAACGCTGCTGGACGGCGTACGTGCGCGTTTGCCGCTGGCAGCGGATGCAGAAATTACTATGGAAGCGAACCCAGGTACGGTTGAAGCCGATCGCTTTGTTGATTATCAGCGTGCTGGCGTGAACCGCATCTCTATTGGCGTACAGAGTTTTAGCGAAGAAAAGCTGAAACGGCTCGGGCGCATTCATGGCCCACAAGAAGCGAAACGTGCAGCAAAACTGGCAAGCGGACTGGGTCTGCGTAGCTTTAACCTCGATTTGATGCATGGGTTGCCGGATCAATCACTGGAAGAGGCGCTAGGCGATCTGCGCCAGGCCATTGAACTGAATCCGCCGCATCTTTCCTGGTATCAACTGACCATCGAACCCAATACGCTGTTTGGCTCGCGCCCTCCCGTACTGCCGGACGATGATGCGTTATGGGATATTTTCGAACAGGGGCATCAGTTGTTAACCGCGGCAGGTTATCAGCAATATGAAACTTCCGCTTACGCCAAGCCCGGTTATCAGTGCCAGCACAATCTCAATTACTGGCGATTTGGCGACTACATCGGTATTGGCTGCGGCGCGCACGGCAAAGTGACCTTCCCGGATGGGCGCATTCTGCGTACCACCAAAACGCGTCATCCGCGTGGTTTTATGCAGGGGCGGTATCTGGAAAGCCAGCGTGATGTCGAAGCCGCAGATAAACCGTTTGAGTTCTTTATGAATCGCTTTCGCTTGCTGGAGGCCGCGCCACGCGCAGAGTTTAGTGCGTATACCGGGCTTTGCGAAGATGTGATTCGCCCACAGTTAGACGAGGCGATTGCCCAGGGTTATCTCACCGAATGTGCGGATTACTGGCAGATTACGGAACATGGGAAGCTGTTTTTAAATTCGCTGCTGGAGCTTTTTCTAGCTGAGTAAACTTGTATTGCCGGATGCGGCGTGAACGCCTTATCCAGCCTACATGTGGCAACGGTTGTAGGTCTGATAAGACGCGCAAGCGTCGCATCAGACGTTGATTGCCGGATGCGGCGTGAGCGCCTCAGCCGACATGTGGCAGCGGTTGTAGGTCTGATAAGACGCGCTAGCGTCGCATCAGACGTTGATTGCCGGATGCGGGGTCAACGCCGCATCCTGCTACAAATCGTGCGCTATATCAAAAATTACTTAATCACCCCATTGCGCCGCAGTTGTTCGGTATCTTTTTTCCAGCGTTCATTAGCCTGGTTGATATCGTCAATTTTCATCAAAATCGCGACTTTTTTACTGTTTATTTCTGAAACTTTCATCGTTAACGGATATTGCCCTTTTTCGAGCGTTATCCAGTCATCCTGCAATTTACGGCTAAGTTTTTGTGATTGCAGAAAAGTCTGTCGCCGTTGTTCGTTGATATCAAAATCTCGCTTCTGCTGAATCGGCACTTCATAACACTCTTCACTCTGTTTATGACATGCCGCAATCGCCGGTTGATAAACCTCTTTGTCATATTTAACCGCGAACGCCTCGCTATCATTTTGTTTATTAAACTCATCCCGCTGTTGGTGAATTTTTTTAAAGGCGTCTTCGCGAGTCATTTGCTTGCCATTTGCATCTTTTCCCCAATATGCATCTGCTGCTTTCTTCGCCGCCACCATTTGCTTATCAAGCGCTTTTACATCCTTTTCCAGCGCAGGAATCGAGTTCTTCTGGGTATTCAACGTTGATTCAAGCTGACTAAAGCGATAATTGAAATCTTCGCTATTCACAATCAGGTACTTATTATTCGTTTTAATATCGTCGACCGCCCGCCCACTATCGCTGGCTGCCGCCTGAAAAGAGTAAAAGTTCACCGTCCAGCCAGACGCGGGCATTCCTTTACTGGTTAACATCGCCGAGAATTTTACTGGTTTATCTTTCGTCCAGGTCTGTTCGAGCAGTTCGTAATCTGCCAACTGACCGACCCAGGTATAGAGATCGTCGCTGGAAGAAACATCGCCTTCCGCTGACCAGGTGGCCTGATTACCCTTGGCATCAAGATTTTTTAAGCTGATGGCATCAAGCTTGAGAATGCCGTGATACTGCTTTTTGAATTGATCTTTTAAGACATTTTCAGTTGGCGGTTCGCCATCGGCCCAGACATTACCAGACATCAACATAAGCAGCGCCGTGCCTACAATCCATTGCTTTTTCACCGGAACACCCTCGCGCGGAATAATTTATTCCGGTGATTATCATTAGGGTAATGAAAATTGGCAATGGACGTGAGTCTGAAGTGAATAAGCCCCGGCGCGATACCGGGGCGAGGTGATTAGTACTGATTGAAGATCTGCTGGATCTGCTGCGGATCTTTGGTTTGCGTCAGAGCCAGTTGCAGCAGAACGCGCGCTTTTTGCGGGTTCAGCGTGCCAGAGGCGACGAAGCCGTATTTCGCATCATCCACTTCGGCATCCTGAGTGGTAGCGCCCGTCGGTACGCGGGAAGAACGCACTACCGCAGTGCCGTTTTTCGCGGCGGTCGCCAGAGTGTCAAACACGGATTTATACAGGTTGCCGTTACCCACACCAGCGCTCACGATGCCATCATAGCCCGCATCTACCAGGGCTTTAGCCGGAAGATCGGATGCGTTAGCGTAGTTATAAACAATGCCGACTTTCGGCAGTTCATTCAGCTTAGAGACATCGAACGGCGTGTCGCCAGTATGCTTACGTGCCGGGGTACGCTGATAGTCAATCTTACCGTTGTGAATGTAACCCAGAGGGCCGTAGTTAACAGACTTGAAGGTCGCAACGTCAGTGGTGTTGGTTTTGGTGACATCACGACCATCAAGCACGGTGTCGTTCATCACCACCAGCACACCACGATTGGCGGAGGCTTTATCAGCTGCGGTCACTACCGCGTTATACAGGTTGAATGGACCGTCTGCGCTCATGGACGTGGACGGACGCATTGCGCCAACCATCACCACGGGCTTGTCGCATTTCACCGTCAGGTCGAGGAAGTAAGCAGTCTCTTCCATCGTGTCGGTACCGTGGGTAATAACGAAGCCGTCAGTCTTATCACAGTCGGTGTTAATTTTTTTCGCCAGTGTCAGCCAGACATTATCGTTCATGTCCTGGGAGCCGATATTAACGACCTGCTCGCCTTTAACGTTCGCAATGTCCTTCAGTTGCGGCACCGCATTGACCAGATTTTCTACGCCAACTTTACCCGCTGTGTAGTTAGATTTGGTTGCGGAGTCACCACCACCGGCAATCGTCCCGCCAGTCGCTAAAATGGTGATATTGGGTAATGCCAATGCTGCACCACTAAAACCCATAACCAGTGCGGCAAGTGCCGTCTTTTTGAAAAACTCCATTTCATTCCTCCAGTTACGTGAACGCTACGTATTATCCCCTAGCTTTGTATAGGAAATTTGACGTTAAACAATTTACTTTGTGAATAGATTTTGGAGATCTATAAAGTTAGAGGCAGGTAACAAAATGAAGAATTAAACGGCATAAAAAAACATTATGCCGTCTTAAACTAGAGGATTATTTCAAATTCCCGACCAGGGCTTTACGGCTGTCTTCCAGAGTCACAACACGGCTACAAACATCTTTGCCAAATTGCTGGAAATCTTTTTCCTGCTTTTTCCACTCGGTCTGGATTGAGGATTGCAGTCCCCCCAGGCTTCCCAGCACATTCTGTAACGGGTTGCCGCCGCTTTTCAGCACCGCTTTCGCGCCCATTTCGTTAATGCTGTCCTGCAAAATTCCGCCCATCGCCTGATTCACTAACTGCTGACCTTCGGCGCGAACCTGATCAATGGCTTTATAGTGAAATGTCAGGCCATCGCTGCGCGTTTCGATAATGCGATTCATCTGCTCTTTAAGCTGCGCATCAAGTTTGGTCAGACGGCTGCGCATTTTGCTGCTTTCGCCCATCTCCTGAACAATAATTTTATCCAGCGCAATACGGGCTTTCTCGACGCGGCTTTTCGCGCCTTCATCAATCCACGGCAGCGTGCTGCGCAGTTCGGCCTGATAATCCTTCGCCTGCTCGCGCTGGGCGGCGTTCAGTGAATATTGCTTGCCGTTGTACATCACATTGCCGTCTGGCGTGATCACCAGATTGCCGTTTTCGCCCTTCACCTGCACGGTTTGCGGGCTGACAATCACATCGTCACGCGGCGTGACGCTGCACTGGTAGTCGGCGTGAGCGGTCATTGCCGTCACTGAAAGTGCTGCCGCCAGCAGCATTTTGCGCATCATAGTCTTCCCTCAAGAACAAATCAGGCCAGCATTTGCTGGCCCCAGATTGATAACAAAGTACACGTTGTCCATGCCGGATGCGGCGTAAATGCTTTATCCGGCCTACTCGATCGTGCATCTTTGTAGGCCTGATAAGCGTAGCGCATCAGGCAGTTTTGCATTTGTCATCGCCCGTATGCTTTCTTAGTCCCACCAAACATCGAAAAGTTCGCTGGTGCGTACCTCATCCAGTTTGCGCTCTTCCAGCCACTTACGCACAATCGCTTGATGCTCTTCGGTGCATTTGCCGATTTCCTGCATGCAGATCAGACCTTCCCAGGCCAGATAACCGCTGCCGTCAAAGGCCAGTTTGTTCGGTTCGATAACCTCGTTAATAAAGTCATCAACGGTTTTATCAATCTGCTCTTCCGATGTACCTTCCGGGAATCGCCATGCCACCGAAAATCCTAATTCCTGGAATTCGTCGATGTGCATTTTTTTACGCAGACGACGGCTACGGTTCTTTGCCATTATTTCACCCTCTCGAACATTAAGTCCCATACTCCGTGACCAAGACGATGACCACGTTGTTCAAATTTCGTCACCGGACGTGATGCCGGACGCGGTACGTAATCATTGCTCTCTGACAGGTTTTTATAACCGTCAATGGAAGACATCACTTCGAGCATATGTTCCGCATAAGGTTCCCAATCGGTCGCCATATGGAATACGCCACCCAGCTGCAGTTTGCTTTTTACCAGTTCGGCAAACGGCACCTGAACGATACGGCGTTTATTATGGCGCGCTTTGTGCCACGGGTCAGGGAAAAAGAGCTGAACCATGCGCAATGAATTGTCAGGAATCATTTTATGCAGCACTTCAACCGCGTCATGACACATCACGCGCAGGTTGCTTAAGCCCTCTTCATGCGCAGAAGCCAGGCACGCACCAACGCCCGGAGAATGCACTTCAATGCCGAGGAAGTCCTGCTCAGGGCGATCTTTGGCCATTGCCACCAGCGACGCCCCCATGCCAAAACCAATCTCAAGCGTCACCGGCGCTTCACGGCCAAAAAGCGCAGGGAAATCCAGCATATCTTCGCTGAACTCAACGCCCATCACCGGCCAGTAGTTTTCCAGCGCATGTTCCTGGCCTTTGGTCAGTCGCCCCTGGCGGCGCACAAAACTACGGATACGGCGCAGTGGGCGGCCGTTTTCATCAAATTCCGGTGAGATGACGTCGTTTTTCATAAAGATTTAGTCGCTTGTGAAAGTGTTCTGAAAACGGGCATTATCCAAAGTTAGTTGCCGGATGCAAGCATGATAAGGCCGTAGCTGCGGAAAGTTCCGGTTTACACCCCGCCGCGGCTGTGCTGCAATCTTGCCCCCAACAACAGTGAATTCGGTGACCATGCAAGCGTCGCAATTTTCAGCCCAGGTTCTGGACTGGTACGATAAATACGGGCGGAAAACGCTGCCCTGGCAAATTGACAAGACGCCCTACAAAGTATGGCTCTCAGAAGTGATGTTGCAACAAACTCAGGTTGCGACCGTTATCCCCTATTTTGAACGCTTTATGGCGCACTTCCCGACGGTGACCGATCTCGCCAATGCGCCACTGGACGAAGTTCTCCACTTGTGGACCGGGCTTGGCTATTACGCCCGCGCGCGCAATCTGCATAAAGCGGCACAGCAAGTTGCCACCTTACACGGCGGTAAATTCCCGGAAACCTTTGAGGAAGTTGCGGCGTTACCGGGCGTCGGGCGTTCCACTGCGGGCGCGATTCTCTCGCTTTCTCTGGGTAAGCACTTTCCGATTCTCGACGGTAACGTCAAACGCGTGCTGGCGCGCTGCTATGCTGTAAGCGGCTGGCCTGGGAAAAAAGAGGTCGAGAATAAACTATGGAGTTTGAGCGAGCAGGTGACGCCCGCGGTCGGCGTGGAACGGTTTAATCAGGCGATGATGGATTTGGGCGCGATGATTTGTACGCGCTCGAAGCCGAAATGTTCGCTCTGTCCGCTACAAAACGGATGTATTGCCGCCGCCAATAATAGCTGGTCGCTTTATCCGGGCAAAAAACCGAAACAGACGCTGCCGGAGCGCACCGGCTACTTTCTGCTGTTACAGCACGAAGATGAAGTATTGCTGGCGCAGCGCCCGCCGAGCGGATTGTGGGGCGGTTTATACTGTTTCCCGCAGTTTGCCGACGAAGAAAGTTTGCGGCAATGGCTGGCGCAACGGCAGATTGCTGCCGATAACCTGACGCAACTGACCGCGTTTCGCCATACCTTCAGCCATTTCCATTTAGATATTGTGCCTATGTGGCTTCCCGTGTCGTCATTCACCGACTGCATGGATGAAGGCAATGCGCTCTGGTATAACTTAGCGCAACCGCCGTCAGTTGGCCTGGCGGCTCCCGTGGAGCGTTTGTTACAGCAGTTACGCACTGGCGCGCCGGTTTAGCGCGTGAGTCGATAAAGAGGATGATTTATGAGCAGAACGATTTTTTGTACTTTCCTGCAACGTGAAGCAGAAGGTCAGGATTTTCAGCTGTACCCCGGCGAACTGGGAAAACGCATCTATAACGAGATCTCCAAAGAAGCCTGGGCGCAGTGGCAGCACAAACAAACCATGCTGATTAATGAAAAGAAACTCAACATGATGAATGCCGAGCACCGCAAGCTGCTGGAACAGGAGATGGTCAACTTCCTGTTCGAGGGTAAAGAGGTGCATATCGAGGGCTATACGCCGGAAGATAAAAAATAAAAACAGTGCCGGAGCACGTCTCCGGCAACTTGCATAAAAACAAACACAACACGCACCCGGAATGATGAAAAAATATCTCGCGCTGGCTTTGATTGCGCCGTTGCTCATCTCCTGTTCGACGACCAAAAAAGGCGATACCTATAACGAAGCCTGGGTCAAAGATACCAACGGTTTTGATATTCTGATGGGGCAATTTGCCCACAATATTGAGAACATCTGGGGATTCAAAGAGGTGGTGATCGCCGGTCCTAAGGACTACGTGAAATACACCGATCAATATCAGACCCGCAGCCACATCAACTTCGATGACGGCACGATTACTATCGAAACCATCGCCGGGACAGAACCTGCCGCGCATCTGCGCCGGGCAATAATCAAAACATTATTGATGGGCGACGATCCGAGTTCGGTCGATCTCTATTCCGACGTTGATGATATTACGATTTCGAAAGAACCTTTCCTTTACGGTCAGGTGGTGGATAACACCGGGCAGCCGATTCGCTGGGAAGGTCGCGCGAGTAACTTCGCGGATTATCTGCTGAAAAACCGCCTCAAAAGCCGCAGCAACGGGCTGCGTATCATCTACAGCGTGACCATTAACATGGTGCCGAACCACCTTGATAAACGTGCGCACAAATATCTCGGCATGGTCCGCCAGGCGTCACGGAAATATGGCGTTGATGAGTCGCTGATTCTGGCAATTATGCAGACCGAATCTTCCTTTAACCCGTATGCGGTCAGCCGTTCCGACGCGCTGGGATTAATGCAGGTGGTACAACATACTGCCGGGAAAGATGTGTTCCGCTCGCAGGGGAAATCCGGCACGCCAAGCCGCAGTTTCTTGTTTGATCCTGCCAGCAATATTGATACCGGCACCGCGTATCTGGCGATACTGAACAATGTTTATCTCGGCGGAATTGATAACCCAACGTCGCGGCGTTATGCCGTCATCACCGCCTATAACGGTGGTGCAGGCAGCGTATTACGCGTCTTCTCGAACGATAAAATTCAGGCTGCCGCTATTATAAATACTATGACGCCGGGCGATGTTTATCAGACGCTGACAACCCGCCATCCGTCTGCGGAATCTCGTCGCTATCTTTATAAAGTGAACATGGCGCAGAAATCTTACCGCCGCCGATAATTTCACCTTTGTCTCTGACAATACTCCGAGACAAAGTGTTATACACATCACAATTTCGCCTTGCAAATTGAGATTATTTGCAATTATTTGCTACGGATAACAAAAAAACAGTCAGTGAAGTTGATAGAATCGCATCATCTTGCACGGTCAAATGTGCTTTTTAAAACACTCATCCGCATCACGATGTGAGGAAATTAACATGAATCTTAAGCTGCAGCTGAAAATCCTCTCTTTTCTGCAGTTCTGTCTGTGGGGAAGTTGGCTGACGACCCTCGGCTCATATATGTTCGTTACCCTGAAGTTCGACGGTGCTTCCATTGGCGCTGTTTATAGCTCGCTGGGTATCGCTGCGGTCTTTATGCCTGCTTTGCTGGGGATTGTGGCCGACAAATGGTTAAGTGCGAAATGGGTTTACGCCATTTGTCACACTATTGGTGCGATCACTCTCTTCATGGCGGCGCAAGTCACCACGCCGGAGGCGATGTTCCTCGTGATATTGATTAACTCGTTTGCCTATATGCCAACGCTTGGGTTAATCAACACGATTTCCTACTATCGCCTGCAAAATGCCGGGCTGGATATTGTGACTGATTTCCCGCCAATCCGTATCTGGGGCACCATCGGCTTTATCATGGCGATGTGGGTAGTGAGCCTGTCTGGCTTTGAATTGAGCCACATGCAGCTATATATTGGCGCAGCACTCTCCGCCGTTCTGGTGCTGTTCACCTTTACGCTGCCGTATATTCCGGTTGCTAAACAGCAAGCGAATCAGAGCTGGACGACGCTGCTCGGCCTCGATGCATTCGCGCTGTTTAAAAACAAGCGTATGGCGATTTTCTTCATCTTCTCGATGCTGCTGGGCGCGGAACTGCAGATTACCAACATGTTCGGTAATACCTTCCTGCACAGCTTCGACAAAGATCCGATGTTTGCCAGCAGCTTCATCGTGCAGCATGCGTCAATCATCATGTCGATTTCGCAGATCTCTGAAACCCTGTTCATTCTGACCATCCCGTTCTTCTTAAGCCGCTACGGCATTAAGAACGTAATGATGATCAGTATCGTGGCATGGATCCTGCGTTTTGCACTGTTTGCTTACGGCGACCCGACTCCGTTCGGCACCGTACTGCTGGTTCTGTCGATGATTGTTTACGGCTGTGCGTTCGACTTCTTCAACATCTCTGGTTCGGTGTTTGTCGAAAAAGAAGTTAGCCCGGCAATTCGCGCCAGTGCGCAAGGGATGTTCCTGATGATGACCAACGGCTTCGGCTGTATCCTCGGTGGCATCGTGAGCGGTAAAGTGGTTGAGATGTACACCCAAAACGGCATTACCGACTGGCAGACCGTATGGCTGATTTTCGCCGGTTACTCCGTGATTCTGGCCTTCGCATTCATGGCGATGTTTAAATACAAACACGTTCGTGTCCCTGCCGGCACACAAACTGTTAGCCACTAATTACGCAAAGAAAAACGGGGCGCCAGAAGGTGCCCCGTTTTTTATTCTTACTTCAACACATAACCGTATAACCGTTTCATTCCATCCGCATCGGTTTCGCTATAGACACCTTGTAGCTCCGGCGAAAATCCCGGCAGCAAATTCACGCCTTCTTCCAGCGCAAGGAAATAACGCTGGACCGCTCCGCCCCACATTTCTCCTGGCACCACGCAAAGCACGCCAGGTGGATACGGCAGCGCGCCTTCCGCCGCAATTCGCCCTTCGGCATCACGAATGCGCACCAACTCCACTTCACCACGAATATAAGCGCTATGCGCGTCCTGGGGATTCATCACCACTGGCGGGAAGCTCTGCTGGCGGAACATCGCTTTTTGCAGGTCTTTGACGTCAAAACTGACATACAGATCATGCATCTCCTGACACAACTGGCGCAGGGTATAGTCGCGATAGCGCACCGGGTATTTGTTATAAACGCTCGGCAACACTTCAGACAGCGGCGAATCATCCTCAATATGTTGTTCAAACTGCACCAGCATCGCCACCAGCTGTGCCAGCTTCTCGTGGCTTTCCGCCGGAGTTAATAAGAACAGAATGGAGTTGAGATCGCACTTCTCTGGCACAATGCCGTTCTCACGCAGATAGTGCGCCAGAATCGTCGCTGGAACGCCAAAATCGCTATATTCGCCGGTTTCGGCATCGATACCCGGCGTGGTGAGTAACAGCTTGCACGGATCAACAAAATACTGATCCGCGGCATATCCTTCAAAGCCGTGCCACTTCGCCCCCGGCTCGAAACTGAAAAAACGGCGGTCGCTGGCTAACACTGATGTCGGATAATCCTGCCACAATTTACCATCAACAACGGGCGGGATAAACGGGCGGAACAGCTTACAGCGCGCAAGAATCGCCTTGCGAGCCTCAATCCCCAACTCTACACACTCAGCCCACAGCCGACGCCCACTCTCCCCTTCATGAATTTTGGCGTTAACGTCCAGCGCGGCAAACAGCGGGTAAAACGGGCTGGTAGAGGCGTGCAGCATAAAAGCATTGTTCAACCGCTTATGCGGGCAAAAACGCGCCTGCCCGCGAATATGGTTATCTTTTTTATGGATCTGCGACGTCTGTGAGAATCCCGCCTGCTGTTTGTGCACCGACTGAGTCACAAAGATCCCCGGATCATTTTCGTTAAGTTCTAACAGCAGCGGCGAGCTATCTGCCATCATCGGGATAAACTGTTCGTAACCGACCCATGCAGAATCAAACAGAATGTAATCACACAGATGCCCAATGGTATCGATCACCTGGCGGGCGTTGTAGATAGTGCCGTCATAGGTTCCCAGCTGAATAATCGCCAGGCGGAACGGGCGCGGCAATTCGGCTTTTTCTGGCGCAACGTCGCGAATTTGCTGGCGCAGATACTCTTCATTAAAACAGTGCGCATCAATCCCGCCAATGAAACCGAATGGGTTGCGTGAGGCTGCCAGATACACCGGCGTCGCCCCCGCCTGAATCAGCGCACCGTGATGATTCGACTTATGGTTGTTACGGTCGAAAAGCACCAGATCACCACGCGTTAACAGCGCATTCGTCACCACTTTATTCGCTGCCGATGTGCCGTTCAGCACGAAATAGGTTTTATCGGCATGAAAGACTTTGGCGGCGAATTTCTGCGCATCCTTTGCGGAACCTTCATGAATAAGCAGATCGCCCAATTTTACGTCAGCGTTACACATATCGGCGCGAAAGACGTTCTCACCAAAGAAATCGTAAAAATGGCGTCCGGCAGGATGCTTTTTAAAGAACGCACCATGTTGATGCCCAGGACAAGCAAAGGTGCTATTGCCCATCTCAACGTACTGGGTCAGCGTGTCATAAAATGGCGGCAGCAAATTCTCTTCATACTGACAGGCTGCGGATTCCAGCTCCAGCCACTGCTGCTCATTGCCGTTGATGATAGCCGTAACGCCCGCGGGTAATTCAACCGCATCTTCAGAATACAAAAACACCGGCAGATGAAAACCGGTGCGCTTAAGTAACGCAAGGATGCCGCTACGACTATCCGCAGCGGTAATGACGACTGCCGCGACGTCCGTAAAATCAGTATCTTCCAGCGCCACCACGCGGCGATGGGTAGAAAGTCGGGAAACCAGTTCACCACTGGCGGCAATACTCATTGATTTCATAAGCGCAAAACCCGTTTCGGGGAAGTAAAAATACCGGGCAAGGTGGAACCCCCTGCCCCATGAGATGTGGGTCAAACTGGTCATCAGCTCCGACCGCCAGACATCAGTAAAAGCAGAAACGCTCTGATTTTACTGTTGCCCTGCAGTGAGCATACGTTAACGTCACCGCATAAAAAGCAGCGTCACAGAACAGGAGACATTTCGCGCGAAACGGCGATAAGCGAAAGAATGTAAGGAGGCGGCGTGCATCAGGCAAGCTCCGTACAGGAAGGAGAAAATTCGCGCAATCATGGCACTTTTCGCTAACGCGTGCAAGCCAGGACTTTGCGACCAGACAAGCAATCGACGGGGCAAAAAGTTCATAATAAAAACATCAAACAACACAATTAACAGGAACTCTTGTGGTCATCGGCCCTTTTATCAACGCAAGTGCAGTATTACTGGGTGGCGCCCTCGGCGCACTGCTTAGCCAACGCTTACCGGAACACATCCGCGTCTCTATGACATCGATTTTTGGTCTGGCATCGCTGGGAATTGGTATTTTACTGGTGGTGAAATGTGCCAACCTTCCGGCGATGGTTTTAGCTACGCTACTCGGGGCATTAATCGGCGAAATTTGTCTGCTGGAAAAAGGCGTCAATACTGCGGTCGCTAAAGCGCAGAATCTGTTTCGTCACTCGAGCAAGAAATCTGCGCATGAATCTTTTATTCAGAATTTTGTCGCGATTATTGTCCTGTTTTGTGCCAGCGGCACCGGGATCTTCGGCGCGATGAATGAAGGGATGACAGGCGATCCGAGTATTTTAATCGCCAAGTCATTTCTTGATTTCTTTACAGCGATGATCTTCGCCTGTTCACTTGGCATTGCGGTATCGGTGATTAGTATTCCATTGCTCATCATCCAGTTAACGCTGGCGTGGGCTGCTGCGCTGATATTACCGCTGACCACACCGTCGATGATGGCGGACTTCAGCGCCGTAGGTGGTTTATTGCTGCTGGCAACCGGCTTACGCATCTGCGGCATAAAAATGTTCCCGGTGGTCAATATGCTTCCTGCCCTCCTTCTGGCAATGCCGCTTTCCGCTGCCTGGACCACCTGGTTTGCCTGACATTACGAGCGATAACGGCAAACTGATGATAGATTGTGCAGTCTGCCGTAAATTGAAGAAATTTGATTGACGAGACGAGGCGAATCAGGTTTAATGCGCCCCGTTGCCCGGATAGCTCAGTCGGTAGAGCAGGGGATTGAAAATCCCCGTGTCCTTGGTTCGATTCCGAGTCCGGGCACCACCTTTTCTTTTTTATGCTTCTCTATGAATCTCTATATGTATGAAATTCAGCAAGTTAGCATAAAAATCTTTCCCGGTACGTTTTGATTTGTTCCTATGTATCCGGAAAATTTGGGGTCAGATTCGGGGTCTTTCAGTTCGATGAACTAAGGAGACCCATATGGCCCTGACTGATAGTAAAATCCGCGCTGCAAAGCCCTTCGCAAAATCCTACAAGCTCACCGACTCGCAAGGTCTGTACCTGACGGTATCCACCAGCGGTTCTAAGCTGTGGTATTTTCGCTATTTCTTTGGTGGCAAAGAAAGCCGTCTGGCTTTTGGCCCCTATCCACAGATTACGCTGGCGGAAGCCCGCGAAAAACGCGATGCGGCGCGTAAGCTGCTGGCATCCCGCGTTAACCCTTCTCAGTTACGCAAATCCGAAACCGTTGACGCCTCCCGGACGTTTCAGTTTATCGCCACCGCGTGGCATACCAGTTGCCTGAAGCTCTGGTCGGAAAATCACGCGGATAAAATTCTTACCTGCCTGAAACGCTATGTTTTCCCCGATATCGGCACGATGGATATTGCGAAGATTGAGACCCGGCATCTGGCGCAGCTTGTGAAAGCCATTGACGATAAAGGCGTGCATGACGTTGCCGGGCGGGTGAAACAACACCTGACCAAAATCATGCGCCACGCCGTACAGCAGGGGATTATCAAATATAACCCAGCGTATGATTTGGATGGCGTCGTGACCCCGGTTGTGACCCAGCATCACCCCGCCCTGCCCCTGAAACGCCTGCCAGAATTGCTGGAGAAGATGGACGGCTATAAAGGCCGGGAACTGACCCGGCTGGCGCTGGAACTCAATCTGCATGTGTTTCTGCGCTCCAGCGAGCTGCGCCTTGCCCGCTGGGATGAGTTCAATCTGAAAGCCCATATCTGGACGGTGCCAGCGAAGCGTGAAGCGGTGAAGGGCGTGCGTTTTTCGGAGCGTGGCGCAAAAATGAAGGATGAGCATCTGGTGCCGCTGTCCGCGCAGGCAGTGGAGTTACTGAAGCGGATTAAGGCAATCACTGGCGAGTCGGTTTTCGTTTTTCCAGGTGCGCATTCGCTGGAGAAGCCGATGAGCGAAAATACCATTAACAAGGCGTTGCGGGTGATTGGCTATGACACCAAAGCGGAGGTTTGTGGTCACGGTTTCAGAACGATGGCCTGTAGCGCCCTGAATGAGTCGGGGCTGTGGTCAAAGGACGCTATCGAACGGCAGATGAGCCACAAGGAGCGCAACGGCGTGCGGGCGGCGTATGTGCATAAGGCCGAGCATCTGGAAGCGCGAATGGAAATGATGCAGTGGTGGTCGGATTATCTGGATGTGAGCCGCGATGGGTACGTTGCGCCGTATATTTATGCGCGGCAGCATAAGGCAGCCTGAGTCAAAAATAACGTAAATTACTAAAATGGAAAAGCAGATCCTGATTGATCGGGATCTGCTTTTTTGTATTGAGAGGTATTGCCGCTGTTTTAATTATTATTAATTGGGAAGCGCCCAAAATTATTCGCCGGTGAATAATTTTGGGTGAAAACCAATCAATATATAACCCATCAATAGGTAACCGCCTCCCGTAATTAACGTGTTAATCACGGGAGATGAAAATCTATCAATAAGCGATATTTTCACAAAAACACCGATTAACATATCCTAAAGGCTGCACCATAAAATACCAGGCTGTCCGTCCTGAAACACATTATAACTGCACGAGATATGCAGAGACAAAATAATCTGCACCAGCGTCCCGCCGCTTCACACATTCAGGACTGCGCCAGTTTCTGGCCCTTTGGTTCTCGGCCCTTTCCTGTCAGGCGCTGTTACCCTTATCGCCCCTTAACCTTTATGACCCTTCCCTTTCTGGCGCAACCAGTTCATTCGGAAATGTATCATGACAGTCTGCCCCATGAGATTGTTAATTTATATGAAGCAGATTATTATGTCAAAAACCGTCGCAGTATTTTTTATAAAATGATAAGCCATCCTGCGACTTCGCAGAATATGCCGCGGACACAGAAAAACATAGAGATAATCATTAAGACATTCTTCTGCACCAGAATTAATTTATTATGAAAAGTATTGGCGATAGATATCATTTATTTAACAGGAAAGCGTACAAAATATTTTGGGGCCAAAATTTTTTGTACAAAAATCTATCAATCCGGTATTTATACAAGGTTATGACTATTATTATTTTCACCCGGAGACATCATCAGACACGACAGGACTGTGCGCCAGATTATAACAGGGAAATAATAAAACATTTTCCATCATTATTAATAATATAACTCTGCACCAGCAAAACCCGACCGCCCCCTGCGCCAGATCCGGTGCAAGGGTACGATAAATCGCTGTCGTTACGCAGTAACATACTATTTTGCGCTATTCATGCATTCAGTCATTCCTCCTTCCAGCGGTAGCCGTAGACCTGTTTCACCCAGCGACCGCGACCATCGCCGTGGCCCAGATCCGTCGCCGTCAGCGCCAGGGATTCCTTTTCGCTGAATCCCTGCGCCAGATAATGGCGGATCGCGTCCTGCGCCCACGCATAACGCAGGGAGTGCGGGGGAAAATTCCCCCTTCAGCCCCGCCTTAATGGCCTGTTTGTGCCAGCTCTCCAGCGCCGTTTTAAGGTCTGGCTTGTCGATCAGCCTGCCATTGCGCTGTCTGGCGATCGGTAATGCGTTTTCCACCGCCTTCCTGACTGCGCCAGCGTCCAGGAGCGTCGTGTAACGTGGACGCCCGCCTTTGGTGCCGAACACCACTTTCAGCCGGGTTTCACCGCGCTCAATGGCTTTCAGCCATGTTTTCAGCGACTGTGAACTCTGTACCGCCTCCTGCGAGCGTAACCCCATCAGCCGCGCAATCTCCAGCGCTGCTGCCAGCCCTGCGTCCTGAGTGCGGGCTTTCTCCATCACCTGCTGGTAATGTTCTGGCGTAATGGCGCGGCGCGTGCCGTTGCGCGAAGCGCCTGACAGCCCCAGCGCCTTATTGGTCAGGCGCGGATGCTCCACCACCTGTCGGCGTCCCGCCAGTCTCAGTACGGATCGCAGCGCCGCCATTTCGTTTTGCAGCGTGCGTAGACCAATATCCTGCTCCAGCCGCTCCTGAATGTAGCATTCGATATGACGAACCTTGATCTGCTCCACCCGCTGGATCTGGATATTCAGCGCCCGTAAATGTTCACTGAACCGTTTTGTAATATGGATACGATCATTCACCGTTTTGAAGCTGCCGCCCGCTTTCTTCGCCAGCGCCTTCATTTCACTGCTTAATTTGCTCATGACTCCCCCTGACAACAAAAACAAACAGTTTCCGGCGTGTGCTTTTTGGCTGCGCCAGAACGATACCTTCACGCCGGAGTGGCTGATTGTTGAGGTTTAGGGAGTTTCAGGCTGTACGCGGTACAGACTGCCTGGCGAAGCAGGGGTGTCTCCGGGGCGTCGTGCCCCCCTCGGTATCGATCTTTTTCTCCTTTACTCTGAACTGACAGCGGCCCCAAAGGGCATGTCAGGCGGCGGAAATATGGCGCAGGCCAGAACTGGCGCGGCTTGCGGCAGTGAGTTGTGCGGCGTCACTTTGCTTTTTCGCTTACGCGATCAAAGTGACGCCTCGTCTGGTGCAGAGGATTAACGTTGCGTTTCTGGTGCAGATTAACGGTCACGCGGCAGCAAAGCCTGGCGGCAATGCAGGCCGCAACCCGTCATTTAAAGGGCGCTGGTAATCAGCAGGGTATAAGTGGGCCCGGAAATTTCGGCAAAGAGAAACCGTTCAGCCGGTGAAGACTGTTGTCGTTAAGCGATGACGATGGAGCTGTCCTTGTATATATGTACTTCGCCTCAAACGCTTTCGCGTTCCGGTATTGCGGAGGTCGTACCGGTAGCAAGGGCTGGTCGTCCTGATAAATCAGGGGCTTCTTGCAGACCATGAAGCCAAAGGGTGCCCGAAGGCGATAGTGCAGGAGGGAGATTATACTTTTATTTCTGGCGCAGAAAGGGGAAACTCATTTTTCTGGAAAAAGGGTTTCCCCCTGAATTTATCGTAAATTCGTGAATGTAAAAACACTAAGTTAACCCCGAAGTGACCGGATAACAGGCCGTGGCTTTTGCGACTCTTGCCAGAGATCATACTCGGCCTGCATCCCCGTCCACAGTTCAGCGCGGGTATTTAATAGCGTCGCCAGACGCAGCGCCATATCAGCCGTTACTGGCGTATGTCCATTGATAATACGGGATAACCGGGAACGGGAAATGTTCATCGCAGAAGCTGCCTGCACAATACTTGTGCCGTTCAGATAATCACGAAGAACCGCTCCCGGATGAGGCGGATTAAACATGTACATAAAAACGACTCCGGTTGTGACCGTTACCAGCAGCGGGATGGCATCCTGCCGCGATTCGCTTGTCTTCTCCCGGCTCTCCGCCAGCAGAAGCTGGCAGAGAGCCGGGAGAGCCTGATGTTACTGTAACCATGTTCCTGACGCGCCAGCCATCAGGAGCGCCGCTTTCGCATGAGTCTTATAATGTGGTTGCCCTGATTATCGAAGTATCTGGACGGCCAGATGATTTCCGGTGATGTTTCCAGCGCATCCGCAATGAGTTTTTCGCCACGCGGCCAGGAACGGGTCAGCGCGTTTGCCAGCGTGGCGGACGCCAGTCCCGCGCTGCGAGACACCTCAGCCAGCGATGTTCCCCGTTTTCTCAGGCCTGCGATAATATCAGCGAGGTGCCAATCGAGTTGCATCATACCGACCTCCCGTCGATAACCTGCACGCCGTCAGCGGTACGTATCCAGCGCGGGGCGCTCAGATTGGCGGCAAAGTACCAGACTAGCTCGCATAGCAGCCCGGTCAGCGTGGTTTCGGTTTCCGGCAACAGCGCGTGACTGTTCAGTATCTGCGTCAGCGCCAGGCAGTAATCGCAGAGTGCTCCTGCATCAGGTTCAAAACCGGGTGAAACATCGGGAAGATCATTCGCAATAAAACCGTCGATCAGATGCGGCGGGATCGGCTCGTTCATCGTGGGCCGCAACAATGCAAGACAGGCATTAAGCCTGCCGCAGAGCGCCATTTTCAGTGCTGGATCGTGGCATTCGATCAGAGTCTGGGCGAAGCGATCGCAGTAGTCGGCCAGATCGGTGAAATCCGTGGCTGCACTGAAAGGAACGGAGAGTAAATCATAATCAGGGGCGAGGATTGTAACCATGAGGCAACCTCCAGTGAGTGATGATCATGTCCACCACCAGAGGTTCCAATCTCGCGGGTGGCGGAGCCGGACGGGGTTGGAACTACCAGCCTCACTGACACTGGCGCATCTTGCGATGCCCCCGCCCGGCCCGCCATTGAGGTGTGACCGTGCGCGACACAAAAAGATTGTGTCGTCAGTGAAGTCTTTCGGGGTTCCAATCCCGACGCCTGATTTTGCAGGCGCGGCGCAACAATACAATGAAAACAAATAAACATGCAAATATAATCACAGCACAAATATTAAATACAAATATTATTTATACGAATAATATGATGAGCAATTTGCAGTCAATTATTAATAAATATTTTGCTGACTAACCCGCTCCGTTGATATCAGTCAAAAAAAAATAATGCCAAACGGGAGTATTCCGTTTCATACAGTAATCATGCTTATCATTTCGTCCGGTGTTGTACCATCAGGTCTGTTTTGCACTCTGCCACAATGCCGGTTCCCGCGAGATAAGTTTTTATCTGTATCAGGGGGGATTGTGCCATCAGTAAAATTATGTTTTGCGGCAGGTACAGACGGAACCGGGGTGACGTATGGAATTTCGTAACCTGACGCCGTTTTCAGCGATGGAATATGCGATGGATGATAAACATAGCGAACGTCACCGCGTTATCGCCATGAAAACAGGCTTCCGGCTGCAACAGGACGGAAATGGTCAGTGGCAAACGCAACTTATCGAAAACCCGCCGCTACCGCTCTGTGTGGAAGATGAATTCTCTGGGAAAATAAATACTTCTTCCATACAGCGTGAAAGTGACCTTGCTCCCCTGAAACCCGCCTGCGACATCATCATCAATGGAACAGCTTATACGCCGGGAGGCGCTGCCGTGCCAGAAATGACGGCAGGTGTACTTATGCTCTCATCGACAGGTGAGGTGCTGATAGACAAAAAACTGCGGATAACTGGTCAGCGCTTTTATCGCCACCAGCCGCTGACTCGGCAGTGGTATGAAACTGAACCGGAGCCATTCACCTCCCTGCCCCTGGACTACCGCTACGCTTTCGGCGGTGAATGCCGCGTGGAGGCCGACAGCGAATATGCCAGCCGCATCCCTGAAGAATATCGACTGACCGAAGAGCAGCGCAGGGAACATCCCGACCGTGATAATCCACCGCTGGCGCATATGGCCTGTCCGGTCAATCCGCTGGGGCTGGGCTATATGCAGCAGTGGTATCTGCGGGCCTGTCAGGTTCCGCAGGTTGAAGCGCCCCGTATCATCGCCGTGGACAGCCCATTCACACTCAAACAGTTCACAGACTGTCTCGAAGGGAAAGCCGACTTGTTCGCACCCGAATATCAGCCAGCCGGTTTTGGCTGTATCGGGCGCACCTGGCTGCCACGGTTACCTCTTGCTGGCACCTATGACCAGGAGTGGCTGGAAACGCAGCACCCTGACCTGCCGGACGACTTTGATTTTAACTACTGGAACTGCGCCCCGGATGACCAGCGAATTCCCTTTCCGCTGCCGGGGCCGGAGTTTGTGCTGACGGGTTTTAGCCCTGAAGGGAATATCCATTTCACCCTGCCTGCACATGAGGGACGCATACTGCTGCGCACCATGAGCGGGCATCGTATGCCGCTGCCGATGCTGCTGGACACGGTGGAAATCAATACTGACACACTGATTGTTGCGCTTACCTGGCGTTTTCTGCTGCCAGGCAACACACCACCAGTACGGGTACTGGAAGCACGTTACAGAACGAGGAGAACATAAATATGGCAGACAACTATACAGCCCGTCAGCACGGTCAGTGGAAGGTGGTTAGTGTAAAACCGGATGTTTGTAAGACACCCAGGGGAGACTCCACGCCGCCAGTTCCTTACCCCGTTACTGCCAATATGGCCTCAGCAGTGATGGTGGTTCAGTCGGTGAAGCTGAACGGCTGTCCGGCGGTGGTACTCAATCAGAGTTCCATTCCTCAAACACTGGGGGATTCAGCAGGTGCCGCAAAAGGTGTCAGTAGCGGTACTGTGGGGGATGTCTGCGAACCGAAGGGACACAGCGAAACGGTGTTTTTTGGCGGTAAGCCCATGTTGCGGCACAACGACGAATTCTGGATGAACAGCCGCAACACAATCGGGCTGATTGTTGGTCAGCCACCTCCTGCGGGTGTTTCTGCGGATGAGGCCGACCCGCCGGATGAACCGGAGACTGACGAAGAGGAAGAAGAAGGCGGTGGCTGGCTGGATGCACTACAGACAGGGCTGGATATTGCCGGATTCATTCCCGGTTTTGGCTTCTTCGCTGATATGCTGAATGCGGGCATCAGTGTGGCGCGGGGAAACTATGCAGAAGCGGCAATGTCAGTAATGGCATCTGTGCCGGGTATCGGTGATGCGGCAGCAGCAGGCAAAATGGTCGTTAAGGGTGCCAGGGCTGCGGGTAAGATGGCGGCTAAAGATGCCGCCAAAGCTGCTGCGAAGGCGGCAGCCAAAGCCGCAAAAGAAGCAGCCAAAGCTGCCAGAGCCGCAGCAAAAGCGGCCAGAGAAGCGGCAGCGAGACTTAAGGGCGGGATAGTCAAGGGCTGGAAAGATTTTAAAGCTGGTCTGGGTAAAGGTGCAGAAGGCAGGAAATGCACAAAACCCGGCGAACCCGTGGACGCCGGAACTGGCGACTTTCTCCAGCACTTCAGCATTCTTTCCCTTCCTGGCTCACTTCCTCTCTCGCTTTCCCGGTTTTATCGCTCTCAGGCACAACATGGCGGCATCTTTGGCCCCAAATGGACCGATGAATGGTCCGTATCCCTGAAAGTAAACACTGACGGCTATCTGCACTTCACTGACGGTGAAGGGGTGGAGCTGTATTATCCCATTCCGCAGGACGGCATTTTTAACGGCGCAGTCAACTCACGACAGGCGCACTACCGGCTGACGGGAAACATGAGCGGAGAACTGGCGCTGTCTGACCGCCGCACACAGCAGACGCAGATTTTTTCTCTGGCAGGCACAGGGACTTACCTGTTGTCTGCTGTCCATGATAACTATGGCAACCGGATTGATTTTATCCGCACGGATGGCCTGCTGACGGAAATCCGCCACAGTGACGGCTATTCGCTCGCGCTGGCCTGGCAACAGCAACAACTGTTAAGCATTGACCTGGTGACACCGCAGCACCAGCGTCTCGTTACATGTAAGTATGACGACCGTGGTTATCTGGCAGAGTGCGATACCTTCCAGTTCTCTCATCTGTGGCATGAATACACGGCTGAAGGGTTTATGACCCGCTGGCGGGATGCGGATAAAACCTGCGTGGATATCCGTTACGACCCGCAGGGTCGCGCCATCGGCACCCTGTCCACTGAAGGCTATTACAACGACCGTTTTATCTATAACGATGAAGAGCACTGTACCACCTACGTGGATGCGGAAGGCGGCGAAACCCGTTACTGGTATAACGAAGATGGCCTGGTCACCCGCTGCATCGACCCGCTCGGTCGGGAAGAGATTACGGTATGGGAAAACACGCAACTTCAGTCACGCACCGATGCACTG
>NZ_RHJR01000029.1:0-2927 GCF_004212325.1 Escherichia sp. E13S3 | reverse complement strand
TTCAGCTGTGACTTTGCTCAATGGAAGGATGCCTGTCCGCGTTGTAGACGTCGCCTCCTTTGCGAAGGTGCCTTTCGCTACGTCTTTTGTGAAGAGAGCAAGGCCAGGAGAATACTTCAGCCAGAGCGGGTTTTTCTCCCCCACTTTTTCTGGGTTGGTCAGGAACTTCTCCAGATTATCATCCATGCTCGTGCATTCGATATGTACCTGGTATCGTGCCTCATACCCCCCATCCTTTGGTGCCTGATAGTAGCCCATGTGGCCAATCGGGTCACCGGCCTTAATAGCAAATGGAGAACTGAGACTTACTGTTTTATCGAATACCATGGATTCCTTTGCGGGAGGCAGCAAGTGTCGCCACCAGTCGGGCCCGGTCCCCGGCGCTGGCTTAACATTGTTGTTATCCACAACAATCCAGTAGCGCTGACCGGGAGTGAGAGTACTGCTGGTTTTTTCTGGTAACCCCTTTAGCGTCACAAGGCCGTGTTTTCTCTTGTTACTTCCTGTGGCGTTAAGATTGCTGTCTGCAGGGTCCCACTCCACTCTGGCCCCTTCAGGCATGTGCCCTGCAATTTGTGGAGAAGTTTTATCTGAAGTCAGTTTCGCCGTCAGCCAGTCCATTTCAGAATATGCTTTTAGAGTATCCTGAATAACCCACTGATTTTCTGCTTCAGCCTCATAAGCTGAATACGGCGCAAGATGCATATACAGTGTATAGAAATGCAGTCCGCTGGTTTCTTTCTCACCCGGCTGGATATAGTGTTTAACCAGAACAAACGAACCGGAAAAGTTCAGCGGACCGGATTCCCATGCAAGCGTCAGATAATCCCTGCAGATGCGGTAAGCAATCACTTCTCCGTCAGCCATGCATCGAATTGCCTGCTCACCTTTAAAAGGAACTGGAAAATCTATCGCTTCAAGTGGAGACTTACCGCTAAGCGCACACCACGGGGTCGTTGCTTCCGTGATATGGATCCCGCCATGCCACATGCCACTGCGGCCAATCGCGTACTGTCCGGTAGATTCTCCACTCAAATGTGAAAGGATATCTTCCTGGCTCCCAAATTCATTTCCTCGGTTGTTCGAGGGGATCGGCCATACTATTTTGATAGGCTGAGTTTTTCCGCTACTACTATCAGAAGCAGTATTGTCATTGTAACGATAAAGGATATATGCGGGCTTTTCATTTCGATATTGTTGGCCGGGATAGAATCCTCTGAGTTGAATAAAGTCTGAAACCCAGTTTGTCCCATTAAATAAAGCAATATGGCCATGAGGATGCCCATCAATAGGTTGAATAACAACAACATCACCTGCTTGTTGTCCTGGTATAATTGCTGTGTCTGTAGGGCCTGAACCTGTATAAGAGTAAACAGGTTTGAATCCTACGGCCTCAAAAGATGGGCCGTAATCACATGCTGACGCGGAGTTGCCAATCCTTGGTGGTGGAATCTTAATTTTGACACCACCAGCCTCCGCGGCCCTTCTGACGTATGCAGCGCACTTCCCAAGACTTCTTGGTTCAACATGACTATTTATGTAACTAACGGATGCACTATTATTCCACATGGATTCAGCCTTTTTATTCCGTTACGCTGATGATTTTCCAGTTACTGTCGATTTTTTTAAGGGAAACATTGAGTGAGTTTTTAGGTTCAGAATCATCGCCCAGAATAACCCCAACCACAGACTTACTTCCATTTTCCGTAATCGTACCGGTCTTCATATTCAGCTTCCAGGAGGAGTATGTATCTTGAGACTTAGTGAAATAATTAACATCAGACTCAACCCAAACGCCGTACCAGTCACAAATATAGTTCCCTTTATATTGTTTGCACTCGTGTTTCTGTGAGCATTTTTTTTCTAGTTCTGATGCAGAAACAGAATCGTCAGAATCATAATTACACATTGTGGAATCAGTGATGCTATTCATCAGTTGGTCAGATACGTACTTTTTGATTATTGCATCATTATTCTCTGTATCATCCTTGAGATATTCAGAGTAAAAATCATGGACAATATCTGCTGGGTTTGTAGATTCAGCAGAAAGCGCCGCATGTGAACAAGTAAGGAGGAAGGCGTAAATGAAAGCATGGAATATTTTGGGGGTTGATAATTTCATATTGACTTCTCATTCGTTAAAAAATGTAGCTATCAAAATTCTTTTTGTTTATAACAGCAATAGCCGCAGCATTTGATTTTAAGGTGCTCATGGCACTGTTTTGATTGAACATTGTCTCTCTCTGTTAGTTCTCGTTGCAATGGCCTGTTTTTCTGGATATGAACTTCACCGAATCCATTAGCCATTTGTCATTCTTGAGAACAATGCTGATATCATATTTTGACTCACTATCAGCATGGCCAAGCGTTAACTCAGCGGCAACCTTATTACTGCCCGTAGGCGATGTTTTAACTGCAATTTCATCCGCCCAATCTGGACATATTTCCTGAGCACTGATGAAATAATCAGCACCAGTATCATTATCACTATTCAATTTCTGAAGATATTTCGTCGTATAGGTATCAACTGCGTTTTGGCTTTTCTCTGCACCACTCTCCACATCAGGATTATTCCAGGCTTTGAGATAATCAGAGTAAAATGCTTTAACAACGAACTCTGGGCTTTTTGCATCGAGCGCTGGGCTATTATTTTCTCCAAAACTGAGGTTTGAAAATGTCGCAAAAATAAAAGTGAGTAACAGCAATAAATTTTTAAAACATGGTTTCATAGTGCATTTTCCCTGTTTACTATTTTTGTATCAGTCATTGAATGACTTACTGCTGATTTTGCTTTCCTGAGTGATATCCGTCAGGCTGAAATTGGGTGTTTCGTTGGGAAGATTTGCGCCCGAGCCTGGTACCAGATAGTTCGATGTTTTCATAATGAACTCACCAGATGAACCATGCTCAATCCCGTTCTTACTCAG
>NZ_RHJR01000028.1:0-1207 GCF_004212325.1 Escherichia sp. E13S3 | reverse complement strand
TGTAAATAGACCCGTTTTAGTTCCATGCATTTTTTGAGAACCCGGCCAAATAATGGTGAAGTCGGTATTCCTCCGGTGTCATATTGTTCAGTGATTCATGCGGGCGTTCACAGTTATATTCTGATAACCATTTCTCCGTAATTTCCCGTACTTCATTCAGCGTTCTGAACAGATAAAAATCGAGTATTTCTGTACGGTATGTCCTGTTAAAACGCTCAATGAAAGCGTTCTGCGTCGGCTTACCCGGCTGGATGAACTCCAGTTTTACTGCGTGTATCTCTGCCCATTCAGCCAGCGCCAGAGAGATAAATTCCGGACCATTATCCATGCGCAGCATGACCGGATAACCGCGGTTTGCCGCGATCCTGTCAAGTACACGGACCACTCGCAGAGCTGGCAGATTCAGATCGATTTCAATCGATAACGCCTCACGATTAAAGTCATCAACGACATTGAACGTGCGAAAACGACGGCCACAGGCCAGCGCATCATGCATAAAATCGACAGACCAGCTCTGGTTCAGCGCTTCTGGCGTAGCCAGTGGTGAGGGATTGCGTACCGGCAGTCGTTGTTTGCCCTTACGGCGAAAATTCAGCTTCAGCAGACAGTAAATACGGTGGAGCCTTTTGTGATTCCACGAGTATCCTTGCCGTCGCAGAATCTGGAAAAGCTTCGGAAAGCCGTATCGCGGGTATCGCTCAGCCGCAGCCTGCAGGGCGGCAATAACGGGTTCATCACGCGTGGTATCCGGGCGGTAATGGTAAACCGTTCTGCTCAGGTTCAGACTCCGGCAGGCCTGACGGATACTGAGTCCGAATGTCGTTATCAGATGAGTGACCAGCTCACGCTTAAAGGCTGGTTTTAAAGCTTTTTTTCGATAACGTCTTTCAGCGCCAGGTTCTCCAGACTCAGGTCAGCAAACATCTGTTTGAGACGGCGGTTCTCGTCCTCAAGATCCTTGATTTTTTTAATATCAGAAGCCTCCATGCCGCCGTATCTGGACTTCCAGTTGTAGTAGGTGGCTTCAGAGATACCGGCCTCCCGGCAGACATCTTTAACGGTTCGTCCGGCTTCAACTGACTTAATCACAGCGATGATCTGATGCTCAGTAAAACGGGCTTTACGCATAGCGATCTCCTTCGTTGGCAGATTGATTATGCCGGATGATCTCTAAATATGAATGGCACGATTATGCGGGATACTTACA
>NZ_RHJR01000027.1:0-3526 GCF_004212325.1 Escherichia sp. E13S3 | reverse complement strand
CGAGGCTGCGACCGGTGATACGCGAACCAGTCATGCCCTGGTGAAGCATAATTACCAGCGCCTGCTGGATAAAATTGATAGTGGAAGCGACCGTTACTCTCCGATGGAGTACTGGAGAGCACTTCACAATCCCGACTATCGTGACGTTATTCAGAAAACAATCGTAAAACATCCCAGCGACTGGTACTTCAAAAAGGGCGATGCAATCTGGCAGCCTTTCCTGAATGCGCTGAAGAAAGATGCTCCGGAATGGAAGAAATACAGCGAAGATTTTCTTGATAAAATGGCATGGATGCAGGATGTTTCCACTGAGATATTAGGGCCTTCGTTGTGGCATATGCACCCAATTAAGTTTTTGGCAGCGTTAGAAGTTAAGAGTAGTACTGGATGGGCGCATAGTCCATTTGCTGATTTATTAGGGCATGTTGAATCTAAAAATGATTATACCGCATATAATAAAACTTATCCCCATCCCAACCCAACCCAACTCACAGTGAGACTCATTATAAAACAAACTTGACGTCGATGACTATAAGTCAAGTCATGAGTGCACAATTTCGATTTGATATGTTTGCTACAGGGCGTTTTCAAATCATTCCTAGTACATTAAGAAGTGCCGTGGAAGAATTGAAACTAGACGTTAACTCTCTTTATGATGAATCGATGCAGGATAAGATCTTTGAAGAGTATTTAATAAAGATCAAACGAAAACCCATCATTGAATATCTTGAAGGAGATGGAAGCGTAGAGGATGCTATTTACGCTTGGGCGCAGGAATTCGCCTCAGGCGGAGTCAGAAAAGGGAAAACGATTAGTAAAGGTAGAACGGCACATAACGAAGGTGTTTCATATTACTCTGGTGACGGCTTGAATCGAGCACATTTAATGCCGGATGAAATGGTTGAAATTCTTGAGGAATCTAAAAATGAGAACAGATAAAATAGTCCATTATTTGTCTTTACTATTTTTAGTATACTCTCACTTGTCTTATGCAACCCACCAACATAACGATGTTGTTGATGTTAGCAATGGGCCATTTACAAAAGAGTTAGTATTAAAAGGCTCCCAGAACGACTTCTCACCTTGGTGGAAAGAGAATGTCGAGGTAGAGTTAAGCAAGCCAGTCAACTTTGCGGGGAAGTACAGATTATTCGTATCCCCGGGAGGTCATGGTAAAGAGTGCACTCACGATTATTGGATTTGTGGTTGGGTAATTGATAAAACTACTGGTGAAGTTGTTTCGACATTACCAACGTCGCCAGAAGGTGGTAATTGTTATGCTGAGTCTGTTGATAATGGAACGTCAGACGGCCTTAAATTCAAAGTAATTGCCTATGCAGATCGCACATCATTGACCATTATAGGTCGTGCTGTTAACGCGCCATTGCGTGATGCAGACGGAGAATTTTTAGTTCCAGAGTGCAGATCGATTAAATATAATTTCGACGGAATGAATTACGCCATTATTAAAGAAGAAGATAATGGTTGTAATCTTCAAAAAGAAGTTGATGTTTATGGAAAATAATCAAGAATACTGTTAAGTAAAATGTTTGAATTTTAATGAGTCATTGTTTGGACGCTTCATTATGAAATTGGTGTTATGTAATAGAAAGCTACATCGCGTTTGGTAAACAGAAAATAGGAAAACTAAAAAAATGAAAGCCACATAACTGAAGGAAAACAAAGTTAGACGTATTTATTTGCTGCCTAAGCAGAAATAGTAAAATTTATTGAATATAATTATCCAGAGCACTTATGAAAAATTTATTTTTTCTGCTACTAACTCCAGTGTTTTGTAATGCAAACGTTTCTACTGTTTTCAAGTCTTCTTGCAGTGGTATTCAATACAGTATCGAATCATTTTGTAGTGTAAATAATCTTAATGGTGACCAGGATAAACTCGCCATACCAATTTGCAGCAAACAAATATTCATCCTTGGTAAGGAAAACCATGACCTATCAGAGTCTACAGGTTTTGTGGAACGTATTAACATTAAAGGCGAAAAAATAAAAATGATGAATTTCGTTTTCTACGGGGCCACATGTAAAAGTGATAGAATCATTTTATCCGGCGCAGGT
Source organism: Escherichia sp. E13S3 (assembly GCF_004212325.1). Lineage (NCBI taxonomy): Bacteria > Pseudomonadati > Pseudomonadota > Gammaproteobacteria > Enterobacterales > Enterobacteriaceae > Escherichia > Escherichia sp. E13S3. The sequence continues at coordinate 1,447 of NZ_RHJR01000027.1, read as the reverse complement.
GGCTGTAATTCATGTGGTGAAACGTTTAAGACATTTAACCTTTCAGGGAAAGAAATTAATGAGAAATCTACCATGCTAGATTTGGAACCTATGCAGAATATTATTCCCGATCTTTATTAGACTAATAATTGTCATGTTGGGAAAGGATTTAGTAAAGAATATTTATTGTATTCATAGGGAAATAATGAAAATGGAAATAAAACTCTCTTTGACAGCTTTAGTTTTAATGGCATCGACAACATATGCTCCATGTTCTCAAGGCAAAGATGTTGATATTCTGGTAACTGCAAGTAACCTCATGAAATCTGCTTTTGTCGATGGACAAACAGGTCGCGTGATTACTGACTTAAATTGCGACAGTAAAAATGATATCATCGAGTATACATTTGTTAGTTCAACGCCACCAAGAACCTGTGTTCAGGCAGATTGTATGTCTGATCTCGACCACTCTCCTACTTTAACTTTTCAAATAACAATGCATGATGGAGCATCAATTGATGCACCATATATGTGCAAATCCATTGGAATATCAAAAAAAATTCACAAAGGATTGAAAGATATCTTTTGTGGGCCTAAATATACTTTGCGCTGGAATGGGGATGAGTATTATTCAGAATAAACAATTAAAGCTAGGTATACGCCACTGAGTCCAGTGTGAATTTATTTAATAATAAAACACGGCGCTGTTGGTTGAATTTATTCATCTGTACTGTCACCAGAATCTTTATGAGAAAAATATGAAAGTTAAAAACAAAGCATTGGTTTTGCTTCTATTAATTCCTTGTTTTACAAATGCCACACTAACCGACTATGCTAAAATTGAAACAGATTGTCGTAAAGAAAATCAAGATATAAATAACTCTGTTGTAATGGGCTGTGCCGATATGGCTTCAGACGCAGCTAAGAAAGACATGAATATAGTTTATCAGAAAATATACAAAATCATTCAGACACGTGAAATCCCTGACATTACTCGTCAATTCGAGATGTCACAAAAAAACTGGATTACTTTACGTGAAAATTGGTGTGATGTTCAAGGGTTTATAATCGGTACACCGATGTATAGTGTCTGCCGTATGGACATGAATATTTCAAGAGTGAATGAGTTAAATGACTTGCTGGAACAGATTCAGGAGTAATTATTGTTACGGCTAGTTACTCTAATCTAATAATTATTAAACGATAGAGTTTTTTATTAATGCTTCAGATTATCCGTAAAGGCGATAAAACTACTCATGGCGGCTCGGTACAGACCGCTTCCGAAACGATGAAATTCGGTGGGATCGGTGTTGCCCGAAAAGGCGACAAAGTGTCATGCCCGGTTCTGGGACATGGCCTTACAATCATCGTAGAAGGCAACCCTGATTACCTTGATCATGGTATCCCGGTGGCATTTCACGGTCACAAATGCGCCTGTGGTTGCACATTGATCAGTTCATTTACCGCT
>NZ_RHJR01000026.1:0-42932 GCF_004212325.1 Escherichia sp. E13S3 | reverse complement strand
CATCAACTTCTCCCGTCCGGCAGGTCAGGTGATTGCCCAGTACTATGAATTCCTGCGCCTCGGTCGTGAAGGTTATACCAAAGTACAGAACGCCTCTTACCAGGTTGCTGCTTATCTGGCGGATGAAATCGCCAAACTGGGGCCGTATGAGTTCATCTGTACCGGTCGCCCGGATGAAGGTATCCCGGCAGTGTGCTTCAAACTGAAAGACGGGGAAAATCCAGGATATACCCTGTATGACCTCTCTGAACGTCTGCGTCTGCGCGGCTGGCAGGTTCCGGCATTTACCCTCGGCGGAGAGGCCACCGACATCGTGGTAATGCGCATTATGTGCCGCCGTGGCTTCGAAATGGACTTCGCTGAACTGTTACTGGAAGACTACAAAGCCTCCCTGAAATACCTCAGCGATCACCCGAAACTGCAGGGTATTGCCCAGCAGAACAGCTTTAAACATACCTGATAACGTTTAAGCGGTAACGGTGTCCCGAAACGAACCGTTTCGGGACAATTTCCGAAGTCTGTTCACTGGCATTAGCAACGGAAAAAATTGTTCTGAAGGCACTTCAGAGCAAAACAGGTGCGGTTCCACAGGACAACCGTTTTAGGGGGATAATATGGCTACATCAGTACAGACAGGTAAAGCTAAGCAGCTAACATTACTCGGGTTCTTCGCCATCACGGCGTCGATGGTAATGGCTGTTTATGAATACCCTACCTTCGCAACATCTGGCTTTTCATTGGTCTTCTTCCTGCTCTTAGGCGGGATTTTATGGTTTATTCCCGTTGGTCTTTGTGCTGCGGAAATGGCTACCGTGGACGGCTGGGAAGAAGGTGGTGTGTTCGCCTGGGTATCAAATACCCTGGGGCCGAAATGGGGATTCGCTGCAATCTCATTTGGCTATCTGCAAATCGCTATTGGCTTTATTCCAATGCTCTATTTCGTGTTAGGGGCGCTGTCCTACATTCTGAAATGGCCAGCACTGAATGAAGAGCCGGTAACGAAAACTATCGCGGCGCTGATTATTCTTTGGGCGCTGGCATTAACTCAGTTTGGCGGTACTAAATATACTGCGCGAATTGCGAAAGTGGGTTTCTTCGCGGGTATTCTACTGCCTGCATTTATTTTGATTGCATTAGCAGCGATTTATCTGCACTCCGGAGCACCGGTTGCTATCGAAATGGATGCCAAAACCTTCTTCCCTGATTTCTCGAAAGTTGGCACTTTGGTTGTGTTTGTCGCCTTCATTTTGAGTTATATGGGGGTAGAAGCTTCCGCGACCCACGTCAATGAAATGAGCAACCCCGGGCGCGACTATCCGCTGGCAATGTTACTGCTGATGGTAGCAGCGATTTGCTTAAGTTCAGTAGGCGGTTTGTCCATTGCGATGGTGATTCCGGGTAATGAAATCAACCTGTCCGCAGGTGTAATGCAAACATTCACCGTGCTGATGTCTCATGTGGCACCGGAAATTGAGTGGACGGTTCGCGTTATCTCTGCCCTGCTGCTGCTGGGTGTTCTGGCGGAAATCGCCTCATGGATTGTTGGCCCTTCTCGTGGGATGTATGTCACCGCGCAGAAAAATCTACTGCCCGCCGCGTTCGCTAAAATGAACAAAAATGGTGTGCCGGTAACGCTGGTAATTTCCCAGCTGGTGATTACCTCTATCGCGTTGATCATCCTCACCAACACCGGTGGTGGTAACAACATGTCCTTCCTGATCGCACTGGCGCTGACGGTGGTGATTTATCTGTGTGCTTATTTCATGCTGTTTATTGGCTACATTGTGTTGGTTCTTAAACATCCTGACTTAAAACGCACATTTAATATCCCTGGTGGTAAAGTGGTGAAACTGGTCGTGGCTATTGTCGGTCTGCTGACTTCAATTATGGCGTTTATTGTTTCCTTCCTGCCGCCGGATAACATCCAGGGTGACTCTACCGATATGTATGTCGAATTACTGGTCGTTAGTTTCCTGGTGGTACTTGCCCTGCCCTTTATTCTCTATGCCATTCATGACCGTAAAGGCAAAGCGAATACAGGTGTTACACTGGAGCCAATTAACAGCCAGAACGCGCCGAAAGGTCACTTCTTCCTGCATCCACGTGCTCGTTCACCGCACTATATTGTGATGAACGATAAGAAACACTAACCGTGTCTGAGTGGTAATAACACAAGGGAGCGAAAATTAATCGCTCCCTTTTGCGTACTTATTGCCGTATTGACTTGCCCCAGATAAGTACGAGAATAAGCGCACATCTGTTTACCGGAAATAAGCATATATGGATATCTGCTCCCGAACTGTGAAATCCGCGATTAAAAGGCCAGCGGCACTGGTTGCACTGGCTCTTTTACTGTGTAGTTGTAAAAGCACGCCTCCAGATTCAATGACGACACCACCAGCAGGCTCAAAACCACCAGCGACCGCACAACAGTCGTCGCAACCTATGCGCGGTATCTGGTTGGCCACGGTGTCCCGCCTCGACTGGCCTCCCGTCTCCTCGGTTAACATCAGCAACCCCACCAGCCGGGTCCGCGTGCAACAGCAGGCGATGATCGACAAACTGGAAAACTTGCAACGACTGGGAATTAACACGGTCTTTTTCCAGGTGAAGCCCGACGGCACTGCCCTTTGGCCGTCGAAGATTTTGCCGTGGTCCGATCTAATGACCGGCAAAATTGGTGAATATCCTGGTTACGATCCGCTGCAATTTATTCTCGACGAAGCCCATAAGCGTGGGATGAAAGTACATGCCTGGTTTAACCCCTACCGCGTGTCGGTTAATACGAAGCCCGGAACTATCAGGGAACTGAATAGCACCCTGTCTCAACAACCGGCCAGCGTCTATGTTCAACATCGCGACTGGATCAGGACGTCAGGTGACCGTTTTGTTCTCGACCCAGGGATCCCTGAAGTTCAGGACTGGATCACATCGATAGTTGCTGAAGTGGTTTCTCGTTATCCGGTAGATGGCGTGCAGTTTGACGACTATTTTTATACTGAATCGCCGGATTCACGGCTTAACGATAACGAGACATACCGCAAATACGGTGGTGCATTTGCGTCAAAAGCCGACTGGCGGCGCAACAATACCCAGCAGTTAATTGCTAAGGTGTCGCACACCATTAAAAGCATTAAACCGGAAGTCGAATTTGGTGTAAGCCCTGCAGGCGTCTGGCGCAATCGCTCACACGATCCGCTCGGTTCTGATACGCGTGGGGCCGCAGCTTATGATGAATCCTACGCAGACACTCGTCGTTGGGTCGAACAAGGCTTACTGGATTATATAGCCCCGCAAATTTACTGGCCGTTCTCGCGTAGCGCCGCACGTTATGACGTGCTGGCAAAATGGTGGGCAGATGTCGTCAAACCAACCAAAACCCGTCTTTATATTGGTATCGCCTTCTATAAAGTCGGCGAACCCTCAAAGATAGAACCAGACTGGATGGTTAACGGCGGCGTGCCAGAACTGAAAAAGCAGCTCGATCTTAACGACGCCGTGCCAGAAATTAGCGGCACAATTTTGTTCCGCGAAGACTATCTGAACAAGCCGCAAACTCAACAGGCAGTTAGCTATCTGCAAAGCCGTTGGGGAAGCTAAACGCCCTTTCTTACTTTATGACACTGCCGGTGCTTTAAACACCGGCTTGTCATCAACAAAACACTCTCAACGAATAATCAAATCAACTTAAGTCGAATTGTTATAATTCCCCTGATAAAAACGTATGAATATGAAAAACCATACGATATTAACCATCACCGAAAAATAATCACGATGGGCTATACTCTTCAGAAGACCAGTAACGTAGATTAAAACGGTCATAAGTCATTTATTTCGTTTCGGTATATCTTCATATTTCAGGAGAATATGGTGCCATAAACCTGTCCAAACGAGTTGCGTTTTTCGATTCCGTCTGCCTTTCCAGCCGTATAAGGGTATGAATTATGGAGATGTACTTTAAAAGAATGAAAGATGAGTGGACCGGATTAGTTGCTCAGGTCGACCCCCTCATTCGTAACAAAGCGGCAGAAATTGCCGTAACGCATGCTCATTACTTAAGTGTTGAGTTTTATCGAATTGTACGCACTGACCCGCATGCCGAAGAGTTTTTGAGTAACGAACAGGTTGAAAGGCAACTTAAAAGTGCGATGGAAACGTGGATTATCAATGTGCTCTCTGCGCAAACGGACGATGTTGAAAGACTTATACAGATCCAACATACCGTAGCCGAAGTCCATGCTCGTATTGGCATTCCGGTAGAAATTGTCGAGATGGGTTTTCGCGTGCTGAAAAAAATCCTCTACCCGGTAATATTTTCCTCTGATTATTCACCTTCTGAAAAACTTCAGGTTTATCACTTTTCGATTAACAGTATCGACATAGCCATGGAAGTGATGACCAGAGCATTTACCTTTAGCGACAGTAGCGCGGCTAAAGAAGACGAGAACTATCGTATCTTCTCATTACTGGAAAACGCCGAAGAAGAAAAAGAACGCCAAATAGCCTCATTACTTTCATGGGAAATAGATATTATTTATAAAGTCCTGTTGGATTCTGATTTAGGCAGCAGCTTACCATTAAGTCAGGCTGATTTTGGCCTGTGGTTTAACCATAAAGGTCGCCATTATTTTAGTGGCATTGCTGAAGTTGGTCATATCTCTCGCCTTATTCAGGATTTCGACGGGGTTTTTCATCAGACAATGCTCAATGCCAAAAATTTGAGTAACAAAAGTCTGCGCGTGAAGTTTTTATTACAGATACGAAATACCGTATCGCAGATTATCACCTTACTGCGTGAACTCTTTGAAGAAGTCTCGCGTCATGAAGTGGGTATGGATGTACTGACGAAATTACTTAACCGCCGTTTCTTGCCGACTATCTTTAAACGTGAAATTGCCCATGCCAATCGGGCCGGTACACCATTGTCTGTTCTGATCATCGATGTAGATAAATTCAAAGAGATCAACGATACATGGGGACATAACACAGGCGATGAGATTTTACGTAAGGTCTCACAGGCGTTTTACGACAACGTACGTAGCAGTGACTATGTTTTTCGCTACGGTGGCGATGAATTTATCATAGTGCTGACTGAAGCTTCAGAAAATGACACTTTGCGTACCGCAGAGCGGATCCGCAGCCGGGTGGAAAAAACCAAACTGAAAGCCGCAAATGGCGAAGACATCACCCTTTCTTTGTCCATTGGCGCTGCCATGTTTAATGGGCATCCTGATTATGAACGCTTAATTCAAATAGCCGATGAAGCTCTGTATATCGCGAAAAGACGAGGTAGAAACCGTGTTGAACTCTGGAAAGCCAGTCTTTAGATGCTCCCGGATGCAGAGGTAATCATGAAGCTAACCGATGCAGAAAATGCCGCCGACGGCATTTTTTTTCCCGCCCTTGAGCAAAATATGATGGGCGCGGTGTTAATTAACGAAAATGACGAAGTAATGTTTTTTAATCCTGCGGCGGAGAAGCTCTGGGGCTATAATCGCGAAGAGGTGATAGGCAATAACATTGATATGCTGATTCCCCATAATTTGCGCCCTGCGCATCCAGAATATATTCGCCATAACCGCGAAGGCGGTAAAGCGCGGGTCGAAGGTATGAGCCGGGAATTGCAGCTGGAGAAAAAAGACGGCAGTAAAATCTGGACCCGTTTCGCGCTATCCAAAGTCACTGCCGAAGGGAAAATTTATTACCTGGCGCTGGTACGTGATGCCAGCGTAGAAATGGCACAGAAAGAACAGACCCGGCAGTTAATTATTGCCGTTGACCATCTCGACCGCCCGGTCATTGTGCTGGACCCGGAACGCCATATCGTGCAGTGCAATCGCGCGTTTACTGAAATGTTTGGTTACTGCATCAGCGAAGCCAGCGGTATGCAGCCCGATACTTTGCTTAACATCCCTGAATATCCGGCAGATAATCGTATTCGCTTACAGCAACTGCTATGGAAAACAGCACGTGATCAGGATGAATTTCTGTTGTTAACGCGCACGGGGGAAAAAATCTGGATTAAAGCTTCTATTAGCCCAGTTTATGATGTGCTGGCTAATCTGCAAAACCTGGTGATGACCTTCTCTGATATCACCGAAGAACGACAAATTCGTGAGCTTGAAGGCAATATTCTCGCCGCGATGTGTAGCAGCCCGCCATTTCATGAAATGGGCGAAATCATCTGCCGGAATATAGAATCCATTCTTCATGAATCCCATGTGTCGTTGTATGCATTGCGTAATGGTATGCCGGTGCATTGGGCGTCATCCTCTCATGGGACGGAAGTAAAGAATGCGCAAAGTTGGTCAGTCACCATTCGCCAGCGCGATGGCGCGCCTGCCGGGATTCTGAAAATCAAAACAGCGTCCGGGGCGGTAACCAGCGCGTTTATCGAACGAGTGGCGGATATCAGCCAGCATATGGCCGCCCTGGCACTGGAACAGGAAAAAAGTCGCCAGCATATTGAGCAGCTCATTCAGTTTGATCCGATGACCGGTTTGCCAAACCGCAATAACCTACACAATTATCTCGATGACCTGGTAGAAAATGCCGTCTCTCCGGTGGTGTATCTTATTGGCATTGACCATATTCAGGATGTCATCGACAGCCTTGGCTATGCGTGGGCCGATCAGGCATTGCTGGAAGTGGTCAATCGCTTTCGCGAAAAGATCAAACCTGACCAGTATCTCTGTCGTATTGAAGGTACACAGTTTGTCCTCATCAGTCCGGAAAACGACGTCAGTAACATTACCCAAATAGCCGATGAACTTCGCAACGTCGTGAATAAACCGGTCATGATTGACGATAAACCATTCCCGCTAACCTTAAGCATTGGTATCAGTTACGACGTTGGTAAAAACCGGGACTACCTGCTTTCGACTGCCCACAATGCGATGGATTTTATTCGCAAAAACGGCGGTAACGGCTGGCAATTCTTTAGCCCGGTAATGAACGAAATGGTGAAAGAGCGTCTGATTCTTGGTGCGGCGCTGAAAGAAGCTATCAGCAACAACAAACTAAAACTGGTTTATCAGCCGCAGATCTTTGCGGAAACCGGCGAGCTGTATGGTATCGAAGCCCTCGCTCGCTGGTATGACCCACAGCATGGTCATGTTCCCCCTTCACGATTTATCCCCCTTGCTGAAGAGATTGGCGAAATCGAAAACATTGGTCGCTGGGTTATTGCTGAAGCCTGCCGCCAGCTAGCAGAATGGCGTAGCCAGAATATTCATATCCCGGCGCTTTCCGTTAACTTGTCTGCGCTGCACTTTCGCAGCAATCAGCTACCCAATCAGGTGTCTGATGCAATGCAAGCCTGGGGTATTGACGGCCACCAGCTGACGGTGGAAATCACGGAAAGCATGATGATGGAACACGATACCGAAATCTTTAAGCGCATTCAGATCCTGCGCGATATGGGCGTAGGTTTATCTGTCGATGATTTCGGCACTGGCTTTTCTGGTTTATCCCGTTTAGTCAGTCTTCCGGTAACGGAAATCAAAATCGACAAAAGCTTTGTCGATCGTTGTCTGACCGAAAAACGCATCCGTGCCTTACTTGAAGCCATTACCAGCATTGGGCAAAGCCTCAATTTAACCGTCGTGGCGGAAGGCGTCGAAACCAAAGAACAATTTGAGATGCTACGCAAGATCCACTGTCGCGTTATTCAGGGATATTTCTTCTCCCGCCCCCTGCCCGCCGAAGAAATTCCAGGCTGGATGAGCAGCGTGTTACCGCTGAAAATCTGACAATTTTCTCTCGCCCGCACTCGCGGGGTTTAATTTGACGTGACACTGTCACTTAAATACTGTGATTTCCGCTACGATTCCTGGAGATTCCTCCTTTAAGTCCCCCTCTTGCACCAAAACTGCACTACGCTGCACAAATGTTGATCAAAAGTTAAAAAATATAACTTTAAGCCAGCATTATGGCGCTTATCCCGACATGGCATGAGATCTGCATAAGCGGAAAGCGCAGCAATTTTTGTCTTATACAGGAACCGTTTATGTCGGATACCACCGAGCTGGTTGATTTAGCCGTTATCTTCCCTGAGCTGGAGATCGATTTGAAATACGCCTGTAGCGATAACATCACCGGCAAGCCGATTTATCAGCAAGCGCGTTGCCTGTTACACAAGGATGCGATTACCGCGCTGGCGAAAAGCATCAGTATCGCCCAACTGTCAGGCTTACAACTGGTGATTTACGACGCGTATCGCCCACAACAAGCACAGGCAATGTTGTGGCAAGCCTGCCCTGACCCGCAATATGTCGTTGATGTGGCCGTAGGCTCCAATCACAGCCGTGGCACGGCAATTGACCTGACGCTTCGTGATGAGCATGGTTTCATTCTGGATATGGGGGCCGGATTCGATGAAATGCACGAGCGCTCCCATGCCTGGCACCCTTCCGTACCGCCCGCAGCCCAGCGTAATCGCCTGTTGCTGAATGCGATTATGACTGGCGGTGGCTTTATTGGTATATCCAGCGAATGGTGGCACTTCGAATTACCGCAGGCTGCAAGTTACCCGCTGCTCGCTGACCAGTTCGCCTGTTTTGCATCTCCTACTACACAGCACGCTAGTTAACCAGGAAACTGTCATGAAAAGATCGATATCATTTCGCCCTACACTGATCGCAATCGTCCTTGCCGCCACACTGCCGGTTGCTCACGCCGCCGTACCAAAAGATATGCTGGTGATTGGTAAGGCCGCCGACCCACAAACCCTCGACCCGGCGGTGACGATTGATAATAACGACTGGACCGTAACCTACCCATCTTATCAGCGACTGATACAGTACAAAACGGACGGTGATAAAGGCTCAACCGACGTTGAAGGCGATCTGGCAAGCAGCTGGAAAGCGTCTGATAATCAAAAAGAGTGGACGTTCACCCTGAAGGACAACGCTAAATTTGCCGATGGCACGCCGGTCACTGCCGAAGCTGTAAAACTCTCTTTTGAGCGGTTGCTGAAAATCGGACAGGGGCCAGCGGAAGCATTTCCCAAAGATTTAAAAATTGACGCTCCTGACGAACATACGGTGAAGTTTACCCTTAGCCAACCATTCGCACCGTTCCTGTACACCCTGGCGAATGACGGTGCATCCATTATCAATCCGGCGGTCTTAAAGGAACACGCTGCGGATGATGCCCGCGGTTTCCTCGCGCAAAACACCGCCGGTTCCGGACCGTTTATGCTGAAAAGCTGGCAAAAAGGTCAGCAATTAGTTCTGGTGCCAAATCCGCATTACCCCGGCAATAAACCGAACTTTAAGCGAGTATCGGTAAAAATTATTGGTGAAAGTGCCTCCCGTCGCCTGCAGCTCTCCCGTGGCGACATTGACATTGCCGATGCGCTGCCGGTGGATCAACTCAACGCCCTGAAGCAGGAAAATAAAGTCAATGTGGCAGAGTATCCGTCACTGCGCGTCACCTATCTGTATCTGAATAACAGCAAAGCGCCACTTAATCAGGCGGATCTGCGTCGGGCCATTTCCTGGTCTACCGATTATCAGGGCATGGTTAACGGCATTCTGAGTGGTAACGGGAAACAAATGCGCGGCCCGATTCCGGAAGGCATGTGGGGATACGATGCGACGGCAATGCAATATAGCCATGACGAAACGAAAGCCAAAGCCGAATGGGATAAAGTAGCGAGCAAACCCACCAGCCTGACGTTTCTCTATTCCGATAACGACCCGAACTGGGAACCGATCGCCCTGGCGACACAATCCAGTCTCAACAAGCTGGGCATCAATGTGAAGCTGGAAAAACTGGCAAACGCCACCATGCGCGACAGAGTGGGTAAAGGTGATTACGACATTGCGATTGGCAACTGGAGTCCGGATTTTGCCGACCCGTATATGTTTATGAATTACTGGTTTGAGTCAGACAAAAAAGGTCTGCCGGGTAACCGCTCGTTCTATGAAAACAGCGAGGTCGATAAGTTACTGCGCAATGCACTCGCGACCACCGACCAGATGCAGCGTACCCGGGACTACCAGCAGGCACAGAAAATCGTCATTGATGACGCTGCTTATGTGTATCTGTTCCAGAAAAACTACCAACTGGCGATGAACAAAGAAGTGAAAGGCTTCGTGTTTAATCCCATGCTGGAACAGGTCTTCAATATCAATACCATGAGTAAATAACGTGACCTTCTGGAGTATTTTACGCCAACGCTGCTGGGGGCTGGTGCTCGTGGTGGCGGGCGTCTGCGTGATTACGTTTATTATCTCGCACCTGATCCCCGGCGATCCGGCGCGGTTGCTGGCAGGCGACCGGGCCAGCGATGCTATCGTGGAAAATATTCGCCAACAACTGGGGCTCGACCAGCCGCTATACGTGCAGTTTTACCGCTACGTCAGCGATCTGTTTCATGGTGACCTGGGAACATCCATTCGTACCGGGCGTCCGGTGCTGGAAGAGTTGCGTATATTTTTCCCGGCGACGCTGGAACTGGCAGTTTGCGCCCTGCTGCTGGCACTCCTGATTGGCATCCCGCTGGGCATACTCTCTGCCGTCTGGCGAAATCGCTGGTTGGATCATCTGGTGCGACTAATGGCAATTACCGGAATCTCCACACCTGCGTTCTGGCTTGGGCTGGGCGTCATTGTGCTGTTTTATGGTCATCTGCAAATTCTTCCAGGTGGCGGAAGGCTTGATGACTGGCTGGATCCGCCAACACATGTAACCGGCTTTTATCTGCTCGATGCGCTGCTTGAAGGAAACGGTGAAGTCTTCTTCAATGCGCTGCAACATCTCATCTTACCGGCGTTAACCCTGGCGTTCGTTCACCTGGGAATTGTCGCCCGACAAATTCGCTCGGCGATGCTGGAACAATTGAGTGAAGACTACATTCGTACCGCCCGGGCCAGCGGCTTGCCCGGCTGGTATATCGTTTTATGTTATGCGCTACCCAATGCGTTGATCCCCTCGATTACCGTTTTGGGGCTGGCGCTGGGTGATTTGCTGTATGGCGCCGTGCTCACCGAAACCGTTTTTGCCTGGCCCGGAATGGGCGCCTGGGTAGTGACATCAATACAGGCGCTCGATTTCCCGGCAGTGATGGGCTTTGCGGTCGTGGTTTCGTTTGCTTATGTGCTGGTGAACCTGGTGGTGGATTTGCTCTATTTGTGGATTGATCCGCGTATCGGACGCGGAGGTGATGAATGATGCTAAGCGAGGAAACACCCGTAGTACGTCCGCAAAAACGAACGAGATTTAACCTTGCAAAACTGTTATGGATGCTGAAAGGCAGTCCGCTTACCGTGACCGGCGCAGTCATCATTGTATTAGTGTTACTGATGATGGTTTTATCACCATGGCTGGCGACGCATGATCCCAACGCCATTGATTTAACTACCCGCCTTTTGCCGCCTTCTGCGGCGCACTGGTTTGGCACTGATGAAGTGGGACGCGATCTGTTTAGCCGCGTACTGGTCGGTAGCCAGCAATCTGTTCTCGCCGGATTAGTGGTGGTCGCTATTGCTGGCATTATTGGTTCGCTGCTCGGCTGTCTTTCAGGCGTGCTGGGCGGGCGCGCAGACGCCATCATCATGCGCATTATGGACATTATGCTGTCGATTCCTTCGCTGGTACTGACGATGGCGCTGGCTGCCGCTCTCGGGCCGAGTTTGTTTAACGCCATGCTGGCGATTGCTATTGTGCGTATCCCGTTTTATGTACGCCTGGCGCGGGGGCAAACATTAGTTGTCCGCCAGTACACTTACGTTCAGGCGGCGAAAACTTTTGGCGCGTCACGCTGGCATCTGATCAACTGGCATATTTTACGTAACTCCCTGCCGCCGCTGATTGTGCAGGCATCGCTGGATATTGGTAGCGCGATTTTAATGGCCGCCACGTTGGGATTTATTGGTCTGGGTGCTCAACAACCGAGTGCTGAATGGGGCGCGATGGTGGCGAATGGTCGCAACTATGTACTCGATCAGTGGTGGTATTGTGCATTTCCGGGGGCAGCGATTTTGATTACTGCCGTCGGGTTTAATCTCTTTGGCGATGGTATTCGCGATCTGCTTGACCCGAAAGCAGGAGGAAAGCAGTCATGACCCAACCCGTTCTGGATTTTCAACAACTGCATCTGAGTTTCCCCGGTTTTAACGGCGACGTTCACGCGCTCAACAATGTGTCATTGCAGATTAACCGCGGTGAAATTGTCGGTCTGGTGGGAGAATCCGGCTCAGGTAAATCAGTCACCGCAATGTTGATTATGCGACTACTGCCGGTAGGCAGTTATCGCGTGCATCAAGGCCAGATTTTACTGCTGGGAGAAGATGTTCTTAACGCTGGGGAAAAACAGCTTCGTCAGTGGCGTGGTTCTCGGGTAGCGATGATTTTTCAGGAACCGATGACCGCCCTCAATCCGACACGTCGAATAGGTCTTCAGATGATGGACGTGATCCGTCATCATCAACCATTAAGTCGTCGGGAAGCCAGAACTAAAGCGATTGCTTTGCTGGAAGAGATGCAAATCCCGGATGCGGCAGAAGTGATGTCGCGCTATCCGTTTGAACTTTCAGGTGGTATGCGCCAGCGGGTAATGATTGCGCTGGCATTCTCCTGCGAGCCGCAATTGATTATTGCCGACGAACCGACCACGGCGCTGGACGTCACTGTACAGTTGCAGGTATTGCGCCTGCTTAAACATAAAGCCCGCGCCAGCGGAACTGCGGTGCTGTTCATTAGCCATGATATGGCCGTGGTGTCGCAACTGTGCGATAGCGTCTATGTAATGTATGCCGGAAGCGTAATTGAAAGCGGCGTGACGGCAGACGTTATCCATCTTCCCCGGCATCCGTACGCCATTGGTTTGCTGCAATGTGCACCGGAACATGGAATACCGCGTCAGCCCTTACCCGCCATCTCAGGGACGGTGCCAAATCTCACCCGTTTGCCTGACGGCTGTGCTTTTCGCGATCGTTGCTATGCGGCAGGTGCACAGTGTGAAAACGTCCCGGCGCTGACAGCGTGTGGTGACAACAACCACCGCTGCGCCTGTTGGTATCCGCAGCAGGAGGTCATCAGTGTCTGACACGTTATTAACGTTACGCGACGTCCATATCGATTTCCCTGCCCGCAAAAACTGGTTTGGCAGAACTACCGAGTTTGTTCATGCCATTAATGGCATAGACTTGCAGATCCGCCGTGGTGAAACCTTAGGGATCGTCGGAGAATCCGGCTGTGGCAAAAGTACCCTTGCGCAGTTGCTGATGGGTATGCTGCAACCGAGTCACGGGCAGTGCACTCGTTCAGGATCACAGCGCAAAATGCAGATGGTATTTCAGGACCCGCTCTCTTCTCTCAATCCTCGCTTACCGGTGTGGCGCATCATCACGGAACCGGTATGGATTGCAAACCGCGGTAGTGAGCTACAGCGGCGGGCGCTGGCAGAGGAGCTGGCTGTACAGGTGGGGATTCGACCGGAGTATCTCGACCGCCTGCCTCATGCGTTCTCCGGCGGGCAGCGACAACGCATCGCCATTGCCAGAGCACTCTCTTCGCAACCGGATGTGATGGTGCTTGATGAACCCACCTCGGCGCTGGATATCTCCGTGCAGGCGCAGATCCTCAATTTGCTGGTAGCGCTACAGGAAAATCGCGGGCTGACCTATGTGCTGATTTCACACAATGTCTCAGTGATTCGTCATATGAGCGATCGGGTGGCGGTGATGTATCTCGGGCAGATTGTGGAACTGGGCGACGCTCAGCAGGTGCTCTCTACTCCGGCACATCCGTACACCCGATTATTGCTGGATTCCCTCCCCGCCATTGATAAGCAGCTGGAGGAGGAATGGGCATTGCGTAAAACAGAACTACCAGGAAACCGCACGCTGCCACAGGGCTGTTTTTTCCGCGAACGCTGCCCTCTGGCAACCAGTGGATGTGAAGTCCGGCAATCATTAACGACGCGGGCTGACGGACGTGAGATCAGGTGCTGGCGGGCGCTGTAGAGATGCGGAATCCGGCTATTGCATGTCTGTTCTGGCCGACGGAAACGTGGAAACGTTATGTGTCATAGGTTTTTTTTAACGTTTCCATCAACGCTTGCGCCGCAGTAGAAAGCTTATGGTGTGACGAACGCAGTACGCCTACCCGTCGCTCAATCACCGGATTGTCCAGTTCCAGACACACTGCGCCCAGTTCGCTCATCTGCCTGCGGCACAGTGCAGGCACAGCGCTTCCTCCCAACCCGTTTGCCACCAGCCGCCCAACCGTAACCAGTTGATGGCTTTCCAGCGCCACTTCCAGTTGCGTTCCACTTTGTGCCAACTGTTCTTCCAGCATCAACCTGACGGCTGACGGTCGCTGGAGGGTGATAAAATCGAGCGTCAGTAAATCCCGCCAGCTTACGCGCTGCCGAGTTGCCAGTCGGGAATCGGCTGGAACAATGGCGACAAACCGATCCACGCCCAGCGGGGTAAAATGCAAATGGCCACAATAGTCAGGTTCAAAGGCAATCCCCATCTCCACGCGCCCTTCGCTCACCATTTCGATCACCTGCTCATTCACCACATCGTGCACGGTGACGTTAATCCCTGAATAACAATCGCGGAAGGTTTTCAGCACCGGAGGCAAAACGTTGGCCGCAAATGACGGCATCGCTGCCACTGACACTTTGCCTCGCCTGAGTGTGAATCGCTGACGCATAGCCTCCTCGGTGTTATCCCAGTCAGCCAGCAAAGGCCGTGCCATCGACAATAGCGTTTCACCCTCCTGGGTTAACGTCACTTTTCGCGTAGTACGCAGCAGTAAAGCGCCCCCTAAGACATCCTCCAGTCCTTTAATGGCAAGACTTAGCGCAGGCTGCGACATATTCAGCCGTTCACTGGCATGAGCAAAGTTCAGAGTGTGAGCTACCGCTAAAAACGCGCGTAACTGTTTGATGCTCATTTTCATTTGGCACCCCACTAACTCATTGAATACATTTAATTAACATTAAATTGATAAATAATACAAATGAATGAGTCACAAATTTAAAATTAACAAATCATTTTTTGCCCTTAATGATGTTGGAAAGGACAACTGGAGGGCAACTGTATGGCTGGGCTGGATAAACGGGTCGCTACGTATCACGAGGCGCTTGAAGGACTTACCAATGAGATGACGATTCTGGCGGGAGGTTTTGGCCTGTGCGGCATCCCGGAGAATCTGATTGCTGAAGTTCGCCACCGTGGAGTAACCGGATTAACGGTGGTTTCCAATAACTGTGGCGTAGACGGCTTTGGGCTGGGAGTACTACTGGAAACCCGACAGATCCGTAAAGTCGTCGCTTCTTATGTTGGAGAGAATGCTTTGTTTGAAAAACAGGTGCTTAACGGCGAACTGGAGGCGATTCTCACACCACAAGGAACCCTGGCAGAACAACTGCGCGCAGGCGGCGCGGGCATCCCGGCGTTCTTTACTGCCACCGGTTACGGTACTCCTGTTGCCGAAGGGAAAGAAGTCCGCGAATTCAACGGTCGCCCGTACATCATGGAACAGGCTATCACTGGTGATTTTGCCCTTGTCAAAGGCTGGAAAGCCGACTGGTACGGCAACGTGATTTATCGTCATACCGCGCAAAACTTCAACCCACTGATGGCTGCTGCCGGAAAAATCACCGTGGTGGAAGTGGAAGAAATAGTGGCACCTGGTGAACTTGATCCTGCCGCAATCCATACCCCGGGGATTTTTGTTAATCGCGTCATTCAGGGGCAATTTGAAAAACGCATTGAACAACGCACCCTTAGCCGCAAAGGAGTCTGACCATGTTAACCCGTGAACAAATGGCGATGCGTGTCGCCCGCGAATTGCGCGATGGCTATTACGTCAATCTCGGCATTGGTATCCCGACCCTGGTGGCAAACTACATTCCTGACGGGATGGATGTGATGTTGCAGTCAGAAAACGGTTTGCTGGGAATGGGCGCATTTCCTACCGAAGAAGAACTGGACGCCGACATGATTAACGCCGGTAAACAAACCGTTACCGCACGGAAAGGCGCGGCAATTTTCGACTCGGCGCAATCATTCGCCATGATCCGTGGCGGCCATGTGGATCTAACTGTGCTTGGCGCATTTGAAGTGGATGTGAATGGCAACATTGCCTCATGGATGATCCCCGGCAAGATGGTTAAAGGCATGGGCGGTGCAATGGATCTGGTTGCTGGTGCCGGGAATATTATCGTGGTAATGACCCACGCCTCCAAATCCGGCGAATCCAAACTGCTTTCCGACTGTACCCTGCCGTTGACTGGCGTCGGCTGTATCAAACGCGTCTTAACCGACCTTGCTCTGCTGGAAATTGCTGACGGCGCTTTCATTCTGCGCGAGCGCGCGCCGGGGATCAGCGTTGCAGAAATCGTCTCCAAAACCGCCGGTAAGTTGTTTGTGCCAGAACATGTCCCGGAAATGCAATTCAACTGAGGAACCACCATGCAGGACGTTGTTATTGTTGCCGCTACGCGCACGCCGATTGGCAGTTTTCATGGCGCTCTCGCCCCACTCTCTGCGGTTGATCTCGGCGCTGCCACTATCCGTTCGTTGCTGGAGAAAACCGCACTTGCAGCAGAACAGATCGACGAAGTGATTTTCGGTCAGGTCCTGACCGCCGGAAGCGGACAAAACCCGGCACGGCAATCGGCGCTCAAAGCTGGGTTAAGTCACGATACACCCGCTGTCACCATCAACCTGGTATGTGGTTCCGGTCTGAAAGCCGTACACCAGGCCGTGCAGGCGATCCGTTGCGGTGATGCACAGATCATTATCGCAGGTGGCCAGGAAAGCATGAGCAACGCGCCCTATTTTATTGATGGCGCGCGGGCCGGTTTACGCCTCGGGCATACCAGCATGAAAGACAGCGTGGTTCATGACGGACTATGGGACGCTTTCAATGATTACCACATGGGCATTACTGCGGAAAACCTGGCGCAAAAATATGCCATCAGTCGCGAGCGCCAGGACACATTCGCACTACGTTCTCAGCAAAAAGCCGCTGCCGCAATGGAAGCCGGGCGCTTTGCAGACGAAATTACTCCGGTCAGCGTACCACAAGGTAAAAAACCACCACGCTGGGTAAATACCGACGAACAACCACGTTCCGGGACGCAACTGGAAAAACTGGCGCAACTGAAACCGGCCTTTCTTCCGGGGGCGGGAAGCGTCACCGCAGGAAATGCCTCTTCCATCAATGATGGTGCCGCCGCAGTCATGTTAATGCGCGCCAGCAAAGCTGCCGAACTTGGCCTCCCTGTGCTGGCTCGGGTGGCCGGTTATGCCGTTTCTGGCGTCGATCCTGCGTTTATGGGCATCGGTCCGGTCGCCGCTACCCGCGAATGTCTTAAGCGTTGCGGATGGACGCTGGAAGATATTGATCTTATTGAAGCCAACGAAGCTTTCGCAGCGCAGGCGCTGGCCGTTGGCGACGAACTGAACTGGGATAGCGACAAAGTGAATGTTAACGGCGGCGCAATTGCACTTGGGCATCCTATTGGCGCTTCCGGTTGCCGCATTCTGGTCACTCTCATTTATGAAATGGCGCGACGTAATGCGCAAAAAGGGCTGGCGACACTGTGCGTCGGTGGCGGTCAGGGCGTGGCGCTGACGCTGGAAAGAACCACAGGAGAACACCATGCAAACTGAACAATTTGCAGTACTGGGCGCCGGATTGATGGGCGTGGGGATTGCCACTCATTTCGCCCGCTTTGGTCATGATATCTGGCTGTACGATACCGAGCAGAGCAGGATTGCAGAAATCCCCGCAGTTGCAGGCGGAATTCTTGATGAACTGAATAGCTGCGAACAGTTTACTGCCCCGGAAAAAGAGAATGTGCTTAAACGTCTGCACGGCACTACCTCTCTTGCTGACATCGCCGACTCGCAACTACTGATTGAGGCGATCCCTGAGCGGCTTGAACTCAAACACGCATTATATGCCGAGCTTGAAACGCTTATTTCTCCTGAGGCCATTGTCGCCAGCAATACCAGCGGTCTGCCGCCAGATGATCTGGCAGCGAAGATGCGCTACCCGCAACGACTGCTGATCGCCCATTTCTGGCATCCGCCGCACTTGATTCCGCTGGTGGAGATTGTCCCCGGCAGCGTTACCGAGCAAAAGCATTTGCACTGGCTGCAACACTTGCTTGTGTCACTGCAACTGGAAGCGGTGTTGCTGGATCGCGCTGCGCCAGGATTTGTCGGCAACCGTCTGCAATTTGCACTGTTGCGTGAAGCCCTGCATATCGTAAAAAGCGGCATCGCCAGTGCCGAAGTGGTGGATCAGGTCATGCGCGCCTCGCTTGGGCGACGTTATGCCATGGTCGGCCCGCTGGAGGCCGCCGACATGACCGGACTTTCGACGGTACAGGATATTTGTCGCCATCTGCTCCCTGAACTGGCGACTGGCAGCGACATGATGTCGTTGGTTGCCGATAAAGTGGAGCGTGGAGACATCGGCGTGCGTAGCGGTCAGGGATTTTACCGCTGGGATGAATCGCGGAAGCAGTACATCCAGCAGCGTCGGGAACATCAGCTTCGCTTCGCCCTGAAACCGTAACTTCTCTCGCTGTACCCACTATAACAACGATATTGAGGAGTCTCGATGAGTGTATTAATCGCCCTTGCCGCGCTTGGGCTGCTAATGCTGGCAGCCTATCGCGGATACAGCGTTATCCTTTTTGCCCCCATCGCGGCATTAGGCGCTGTTCTTGTCACCGATCCGGGGGCTGTTGGCCCTGCATTTACCGGCTTGTTCATGGAAAAAATGGTCGGCTTCGTGAAATTGTACTTCCCGGTGTTTCTGCTCGGAGCTGTGTTCGGAAAACTGATTGAACTTTCAGGATTTTCTCGTTCGATTGTCGCTGCTGCAATCAACATTCTCGGGCGGCGGCATGCGATTCCGGTAATTGTGCTGGTATGTGCATTACTCACCTATGGCGGCGTGTCGCTGTTTGTGGTGGCATTTGCCGTTTATCCGTTCGCGGCTGAACTGTTCCGCCAGAGTAACATCCCAAAACGGCTTATACCGGCAACGGTGGCTCTGGGGGCATTCTCTTTTACTATGGACGCTCTGCCCGGCACGCCACAAATTCAGAACATTATTCCCACCAGTTTCTTTGGCACCAACGCCTGGGCCGCGCCGTGGCTGGGGTTTATTGGTTCACTGTTTATCATTGCCGTCGGGCTTATCTATCTGGAGCGGCAACGTCGTAAAGCGCAGGCAAAAAATGAAGGTTACGGCACAGAGTTACTTAATGAACCTGAAACGCCAGACAACATCAATTTACCGAATCCACTCATTGCGATTTCACCATTGATTCTGGTGGGGCTGTTGAACTTGTTATTTACCTGGTGGATCCCTGTTTGGTACGGTGCGAGCCACCAACTGGCGTTGCCGGGACTTGCCGCCCCGATTACCACAGATGTCGCCAAAATCACCGCTATCTGGGCCGTTGAAGCTGCGCTCATTGCCGGAATTTTGCTGGTGGTGATTTTTGGATATCGCAATATTCATGGAAGACTGGCAGAAGGAAGCCGTACAGCGGTGGGTGGCGCAATTCTTGCTGCGATGAACACCGCCTCAGAATATGGCTTCGGTGCAGTTATCGCCGCCCTGCCCGGTTTTCTGGTGCTCTCGAAGGCGCTGGCCGCCATTCCAAATCCATTACTTAACGAAGCCATCAGCATCACCACGCTTGCCGGTATTACCGGTTCAGCTTCCGGCGGGATGAGTATTGCTCTTGCGGCTATGTCCGACACTTTTATTGCCGCTGCGCACGCTGCCAATATTCCACTGGAAGTTTTTCACCGCGTGGCATCTATGGCCAGCGGTGGCATGGATACATTGCCCCATAACGGCGCCGTGATCACCCTGCTGGCAATCACTGGGCTGAGTCACCGTCAGGCTTACGGCGGTATCTTCGCAATTACGATCATTAAAAGTCTGGCCGTGCTGTTTATCATCGGCGTGTACTACACCACCGGTATTGTCTAAGGAAAATCATCATGAATTTACAAGGTAAAACTGCGCTGGTAACGGGGTCCACCAGCGGTATTGGACTCGGTATTGCTCAGACACTGGCAAAAGCCGGCGCGCAAGTGATCCTCAACGGCTTCGGTGATGTTGACGCGGCAATCAATGCGGTTTCTCGTGTGGGTAAAACGCCTGGCTATCATGAGGCAGACCTCAGCGATGAATCGCAAATTGTCAGCATGATGGCCTACGCACGGCGGGAATTTAGTGGTGTCGACATTCTGGTGAATAACGCCGGGATCCAGTATGTCTCCCCGGTGGAATCTTTCCCGGTTGAAAAATGGAACGCCATTATCGCTATCAATCTCTCTTCGGTCTTTCACACCACGCGTCTGGCACTGCCGGAAATGCGCGCCCGTAACTGGGGGCGGATCATTAACATTGCCTCTGTGCATGGACTGGTTGCGTCGAAAGACAAATCGGCTTATGTTGCGGCAAAACATGGCGTGGTGGGACTCACAAAGACCATTGCTCTGGAGACTGCACAGACGGGTATTACCTGCAACACGCTCTGCCCTGGCTGGGTGATGACGCCGCTGGTACAACAGCAGATTGATAAGCGCATTGCACAAGGTGAAGATGCGGGAAGCGCGCGTGACGCCTTGCTGGCAGAAAAACAGCCTTCTCGTGAATTTGTGACTCCGCAACAACTGGGTGAACTGGCACTCTTTCTCTGTTCGGATGCGGCAGCACAAGTACGCGGTGTAGCGTGGAATATGGATGGCGGTTGGGTAGCACAGTAAAAGTTCGCCGGATGATGCGTCATCCGGCAACGCTTTACGATTTCAACTGATAATCCAACGTAATTTCCGCTTTCAGTACCTGAGAAACCGGGCATCCTGCTTTTGCTTTCTGGATAATGCCGTCAAAGGTGGATGCATCAATACCCGGCACGGCAACTTCGCTCTTCAGTGCGATTTTAGTAATCGCAAAACCAGCATCCACTTTATCCAGCGACACATCGGCGGTGGTATCAATTGATGTTGGCGTGAATCCCGCTTCCCCCAGCATCAGCGAAAGCGCCATTGAGAAACATGCGGCATGCGCTGCGCCAATCAGTTCTTCAGGGTTAGTTCCTTTTTCGCCTTCAAAACGCGTGTTAAACCCATACGGCTGTTGGTTCAGCACGCCGCTCTCGGTGGATACTGTCCCCTTCCCGCGTTTGATATCGCCTTCCCAGTGTGCCTGACCTTTCTTATGGATTGTCATTCTTGCTCTCCTGTGGGCTTAAAAAGGAAATTATAGACTACGTGAGAAACAGTACGAGGATAAGCAGGATATTCCGAATAAAATCCGGCAGAAAATATTACTTCTGCACTTAAATTAAATTCCCACAATAGATAGCCGGAAATATATAACTCAAGAGATATTGCCTCAATATCAATCAACTCATCACAATAATAATAACTATCAATATCATGGGGTTAAAATATAAAAATCATCAACCAGGACTAATCTTAACAACGAAGCGGTAAATATTTGTCATGCTGAATGTGCTTTATAAATCTGCGATCCGTAGCAGACACCATAAATACACAGACACGGAGAATCACTATGTTTACTTATTATCAGGCAGAAAATTCAACAGCAGAACCCGCTCTGGTTAATGCCATTGAGCAAGGCCTTCGGGCAGAGCACGGTGTTGTCACTGAAGATGACATTCTCATGGAGCTGACCAAATGGGTCGAGGCCTCTGATAACGACATCCTCAGTGACATCTACCAGCAAACGATAAATTATGTGATCAGCGGCCAGCACCCTACGCTTTAAGCTGCTATGCTTGATCGGCAACCTAATTTAGGGGTTTAGCACGTGTTTCTTCGCTACGGCGATGTTGTCCTTAAAACTAGCTACAGGATTGAGGAGTACAAATGAAATCGAACCGTCAGGCACGTCATATTCTTGGACTGGATCATAAAATTTCTAACCAGCGCAAAATAGTTACCGAAGGTGACAAATCCAGCGTGGTAAATACCCCAACCGGCAGAAAACGCCCCGCTGAAAAGTAATTCATAACCATCAGTCCTCAATGACGATTAAACACCATTGCCTGCGCAATGGTGTTTTTGTTTTTATCTGCTTTATACTTGGGGCCGACGCCCTGGCGGTAAAGCAAAGAAGATAAAAGCACCCCAGGGATGGATATTCAAAAAAGAGTGAGTGACATGGAACCAAAAACAAAAAAACAGCGTTCGCTTTATATTCCTTACGCTGGCCCTGTACTACTGGAATTTCCGTTGTTGAATAAAGGCAGCGCCTTCAGCATGGAAGAACGCCGTAACTTCAACCTGCTGGGGTTACTGCCGGAAGTGGTCGAAACCATCGAAGAACAAGCGGAACGTGCGTGGATCCAGTATCAGGGATTCAAAACCGAAATCGACAAGCACATCTACCTGCGTAATATCCAGGACACCAACGAAACCCTCTTCTACCGTCTGGTAAACAATCATCTTGATGAGATGATGCCTGTTATTTATACCCCAACCGTCGGCGCAGCCTGTGAGCGTTTTTCTGAGATCTACCGCCGTTCACGCGGCGTGTTTATCTCTTACCAGAACCGCCACAATATGGACGATATTCTGCAAAACGTGCCGAACCATAATATTAAAGTGATTGTGGTGACTGACGGTGAACGTATTCTGGGGCTTGGTGACCAGGGCATCGGCGGGATGGGGATTCCGATCGGTAAACTGTCGCTCTATACCGCCTGTGGCGGCATCAGCCCGGCGTATACGCTGCCGGTGGTGCTGGATGTCGGCACTAATAACCAGCAACTGCTTAACGATCCGCTGTATATGGGCTGGCGTAACCCGCGTATTACAGACGACGAATACTATGAATTTGTTGACGAATTTATCCAGGCTGTGAAACAACGCTGGCCGGACGTGCTGTTACAGTTTGAAGACTTCGCGCAAAAAAATGCGATGCCACTGCTTAACCGCTATCGCAATGAAATTTGTTCCTTTAATGATGATATTCAGGGAACCGCGGCGGTAACGGTAGGCACACTGATCGCGGCAAGTCGCGCGGCAGGCGGTCAGTTAAGCGAGAAAAAAATCGTCTTCCTCGGTGCAGGTTCAGCGGGATGCGGCATTGCCGAAATGATCATCGCCCAGACCCAGCGCGAAGGATTAAGCGAGGAAGCGGCGCGGCAGAAAGTCTTTATGGTCGATCGCTTTGGCTTGCTGACTGACAAGATGCCGAACCTGCTGCCTTTCCAGACCAAACTGGTGCAGAAGCGCGAAAACCTCAGTGACTGGGATACCGACAGCGATGTGCTGTCACTGCTGGATGTGGTGCGCAATGTAAAACCAGATATTCTGATTGGCGTCTCAGGACAGACCGGGCTGTTTACGGAAGAGATCATCCGTGAGATGCATAAACACTGTCCGCGTCCGATCGTGATGCCACTGTCTAACCCGACGTCACGCGTGGAAGCCACACCGCAGGACATTATCGCCTGGACCGAAGGTAACGCGCTGGTCGCCACGGGCAGCCCGTTTAACCCAGTGGTATGGAAAGATAAAATCTACCCTATCGCCCAGTGTAACAACGCCTTTATTTTCCCGGGCATCGGGCTGGGCGTTATTGCTTCCGGCGCGTCACGTATCACCGATGAGATGCTGATGTCGGCAAGTGAAACGCTTGCTCAGTATTCGCCGCTGGTCCTGAACGGCGAAGGTCTGGTACTACCGGAACTGAAAGATATTCAGAAAGTCTCCCGCGCAATTGCGTTTGCGGTTGGCAAAATGGCGCAGCAGCAAGGCGTGGCGGTGAAAACGTCTGCCGAAGCTTTGCAACAGGCCATTGACGATAATTTCTGGCAAGCCGAATACCGCGACTACCGCCGTACCTCCATCTAAGCCTGCGCCCGGTAGTGAAGGCTACCGGGCAATTTTTCTCTCCCTTTTTCAGATCTCATCCATACTGGGTAGTGGCGAATAAATCTCATTTGCCTCACCTGCTATGCAGAACATCATCCGAAAAGGAGGAACTATGAAGGCTGCGGTTGTTACGAAGGATCATCATGTTGACGTTACGGATAAAACACTGCGCTCACTGAAACATGGCGAAGCCCTGCTGAAAATGGAGTGTTGTGGTGTATGTCATACCGATCTTCATGTTAAGAATGGCGATTTTGGTGATAAGACCGGTGTGATTTTGGGTCATGAAGGTATTGGTGTGGTGGCAGAAGTTGGCCCAGGTGTCACCTCATTAAAACCAGGCGATCGTGCCAGCGTGGCGTGGTTTTACGAAGGATGCGGTCATTGCGAATACTGTAATAGTGGTAACGAAACCCTCTGTCGTTCGGTAAAAAATGCCGGATACAGCGTTGATGGCGGGATGGCGGAAGAGTGCATCGTGGTGGCGGATTACGCGGTAAAAGTGCCAGATGGCCTGGACTCGGCGGCGGCCAGCAGTATTACCTGCGCGGGCGTCACCACCTACAAAGCCGTTAAACTGTCAAAAATTCGTCCAGGACAGTGGATTGCTATCTACGGTCTTGGCGGTCTGGGTAACCTCGCCCTGCAATACGCGAAGAATGTCTTTAACGCCAAAGTGATCGCCATTGATGTCAATGATGAGCAGTTAAAACTGGCAACCGAAATGGGCGCTGATTTAGCGATTAACTCACGCACCAAAGACGCCGCCAAAATTGTGCAGGAGAAAACCGGTGGCGCTCACGCTGCGGTGGTAACAGCGGTAGCTAAAGCTGCGTTTAACTCGGCGGTTGATGCTGTACGAGCAGGCGGTCGTGTTGTGGCTGTCGGTCTGCCGCCGGAGTCTATGAGCCTGGATATCCCACGCCTTGTGCTGGATGGTATCGAAGTGGTCGGTTCGCTGGTCGGCACGCGCCAGGATCTAACCGAAGCCTTCCAGTTTGCCGCCGAAGGCAAAGTGGTGCCGAAAGTCGCCCTGCGTCCGTTAGCGGACATCAACACCATCTTTACTGAGATGGAAGAAGGCAAAATCCGTGGCCGTATGGTGATTGATTTCCGTCGCTAAGAGACCTTTGCTGCGACTGCCATGTTCGAGTCGCAGCCTGTTTTGCGAGACGCTTTCCGCAATTTCACTCTTCTTCTTTTCCTCCCCCATCTTTCCCCTCACAATTCGCGAAAACGTAGCGAAATTTGTTGCGCTGCACGGAACAATAGTGATAGTGTTCCTTTCGAGGGAACAAGGATGAAGAGATGATAATGAATTTCAGACACAAGGGATTGCGTGACTTGTTTCTTCTCGGCAAAACCTCCGGCGTTATACCGACGCAAGTCAAACGATTACGCCACCGACTCGCTGTGATTGATGCAGCAAGCTGTCTTGCTGATATCGATATGCCCGGTTACCGACTACACCCGTTAAGCGGCGATCGCGATGGAATTTGGGCGATATCTGTCTCGGGCAACTGGCGAATCACATTTGAATTCGTCAATGGCGATGCATACATACTGGATTACGAGGACTATCACTGATGAAAATGGCCAATCATCCCCGCCCGGGGGACATTATTCAGGAATCACTGGACGAACTTAATGTCAGCCTGCGCGAGTTTGCCAGAGCAATGGAAATTGCGCCCTCAACGGCAAGCCGGTTGCTGACCGGAAAAGCAGCATTGACACCAGAAATGGCGATTAAACTTTCCGTGGTGATCGGCAGTTCGCCGCAAATGTGGCTGAATCTGCAAAACGCCTGGAGCCTGGCAGAGGCGGAAAAAACGGTGGATGTGTCGCGACTGCGCCGTCTGGTTACGCAATAAAAAAAAGCACCTTATAAAGCGCCATTTGAAACTGATAACAAACGCAACATTGCCCGATGCGCTACGCTTATCAGGCCTACACGTTCACTGCAATCTATTAGATTTGAACGGTTTGTAGACCGGATAAGGCGTTCACGCCGCATCCGGCATGAACAAAGCCTACGTTGTCTACAATATGAAAATGGCGCCTTTTACAGCGCCATTTTCAGCTTAAAGTTCAAAAGAGATTATATCCCTTCTTCACTCTCTTTTTTCGCTTCTGCCTTCTCGATTTCACGATACCAGCGCGGATGGTGTTTCTTCGCCCAGCGACGGCTCACCTTCCCTTCGATCATCCCTTTAATCGACCCTTTCACCCAGAACGCCATATACATATGGATCAGGATGGCGTGGATCAGGATGATACCCGCAGCCGCGTGGATCAGCAGACTGTAACGGACAACCTGCATCGGGAAGTACTGCGCAAAGTACGGACGCCAGATAATCACCCCGGTCACCAGCAGCACGAAAATCATGCTCATGATCGACCAGAACATCATCTTTTGCCCGGCGTTGTACTTACCAACATCCGCCACTTTGTGCTCATTACCTTTTAATACTTCGACAATGTTCAACAGCCACGGAATATCTTTCTTATCCGGGATGTTGTGATGCACAAAACGCACAAACATAAACATCAGCGCGACGAAAATCGCAATGCCGAAGAACGGGTGCAAAATGCGTCCCATCTGCGGCGTACCGAAGGTTTGCGTCAGCCATTGCAGCGTCGGGAAGAAGAACGAAATCCCGGACAGCGCCACCAGGAAGAAGCAAATCACCACGGTCCAGTGACAGGCGCGATCAATAAATTTGGTGCGCACAATCATTTTCGACTTACTCATGATGCTCCTCCTCGTCATCGTCCACTTCCTTATTCGGGCCAATACCGATGTAGTGGAAAATCAACCCGGCAAAAGTGGCGATAAAGCCAGCCGCTGCCAGCGGTTTCAACGCGCCTTTCCACAGGCTTACCGAGGTGTCGATCTTCGGATCTTTCGGCAGACCGTGATACAGCTCCGGCTGATCGGCATGATGCAGCACGTACATGACGTGCGTACCACCGACCCCTTCCGGGTTGTAGACGCCAGCATGTTCGTAACCACGCGCTTTCAGTTTCGCCACACGCTGTTCCGCCAGCTCCAGCATCTCCTTTTTGGTGCCGAAGTGGATAGCCCCGGTCGGACAGGTTTTCACACAAGCCGGTTCCTGGCCGACGCTGACGCGATCGACGCAGAGCGTGCATTTATATACCCGGTTATCCTCTTTGTTGAGGCGCGGAATATTAAACGGACACCCGGCAATGCAGTAACCACAGCCGATGCAGTTTTCCGACTGGAAATCGACAATCCCGTTAGCGTACTGAATGATCGCACCAGCAGACGGGCACGCCTTCAGGCAGCCCGGATCTTCACAGTGCATACAGCCGTCTTTACGGATCAGCCACTCCAGCTTGCCGTTCTGTTCGGTTTCGCTAAAGCGCATCACCGTCCAGGATTTGGCGCTCAGATCGGCGGGGTTATCGTAAACCCCGACGCAATGCCCCACTTCATCACGGATGTCGTTCCACTCCGAACACGCCACCTGACAGGCTTTACAACCGATACAGGTGGAAACGTCGATAAGTTTCGCGACTTCTGCTTTGTAATCACGCACCTGAGAAGGCGGCGTGATGGAGTTAGTTGCGGACCTTTTGATAATGTCCTGCGTTTCCATAGCCATCTGTTCGCCCCCTTACGCCTTCTCGATGTTGACTAAGAACGCTTTATATTCCGGCGTTTGCGAGTTTGCATCACCGACATTCGGCGTCAGAGTGTTAGCGATATAACCTTTACGCGCGACACCCTCAAAGCCCCAGTGGATTGGAATACCCACCGTTTCAACCTGCTGGCCGTTTACATTCAGCGGTTTCAGACGACGCGTTACCACAGCCACCGCGCGGATAAAGCCACGCTTGCTGGAGACAGTGACACGATCGCCATTGGCAATGCCTTTCGCCGCCGCCAGCGTTTCGCTGATTTCCACAAACTGTTCCGGCTGAGCAATTGCGTTGAGCAATGCGTGCTTGGTCCAGGTGTGGAAGTGCTCGGTCAGACGATAGGTCGTACCCACATACGGGAACTGCTCTTTTTTACCCATCCGCAGCGCGTCTTGTTCATACAGACGAACCACCGGGTTAGACACCACGTTCGGATGCAGCGGGTTAGTGCCCAGCGGAGTTTCAATTGGCTCGTAGTGTTCCGGGAACGGACCTTCCGCCATTTTGTTGATGGCAAACAGGCGTCCCATCCCTTCCGGCTGCATGATAAACGGCCCGGTTGGCGTACCTGGTGCGGCATTGCCGAAGTCCGGAATATCGTTACCCGTCCACTTGCTGCCGTTCCACTGGATCAGCATCCGTTTCGGATCCCACGGTTTACCGTTGATATCCGCCGAAGCACGGTTGTAGAGCACGCGACGGTTGAGCGGCCACGCCCAGGCCCATCCCAGCGTATTCCCCAGACCGGATGGGTCGGAGTTATCGCGGTTAGCCATCTGGTTGCCCTGCTCTGTCCAGCTACCGGTGTAGATCCAGCAAGAAGATGCGGTTGTACCGTCATCACGCAGATGCGCAAAGCTACTCAGCAACTGACCTTTCTTCGCAATCAGCACGCCATTAGCATCATAGAGATCTTCCAGCGCATAGCCGTTGTTCTCTTTTGCCACTTCGTCAGATTGCGGTTCGTGCGGCTGCTTGTAGTTCCAGCTCATCTTCATCAGCGGTTCTACGCCTTTACCACCTTCGGCTTTGTACAGCTCGCGCAGATGATGGTAGATGCCAGCCAGAATTTCGCCGTCGTTACGCGCTTCGCCCGGCGCGTCCTGACCTTTCCAGTGCCACTGCAACCAGCGACCGGAGTTAGCGATAGAACCATCTTCTTCAGCAAAGCAGGTCGAAGGCAGACGGAATACTTCAGTCTGAATAGACGCCGGATCGACATCGTTCGACTCGCCGTGGTTCTGCCAGAAGGTAGAGGTTTCAGTCACCAGCGGATCGATAACCACCATGTACTTCAGCTTGCTCAGGCAGCTCACCACTTTGTTTTTGTCCGGGAAGGACGCAACCGGGTTGAAGCCCTGGCAGAAATAACCGGTGACTTTGCCTTCGTCCATCATGTTGAAATACTTGATGACGTCGTAGGTCTGATCCCACTTCGGCAGCCAGTCGTAGCCCCAGTTATTCTCTTTCTGCGCGGCATCGCCGTAGAAAGATTTCATCAGGCTAACGAAGAACTTCGGATAGTTGCTCCAGTAGTTCACCTGATCAGCCAGCGTCGCTTTCGGCGTGTTCGCTTCCAGATACGACTGCAAATCAACCTGTTTTTCTGACGGCAGCGTCAGATAACCCGGCAGGCTGGTAGAGAGCAGGCCTAAGTCGGTCAGACCCTGAATGTTGGAGTGACCACGCAATGCGTTCACGCCGCCACCGGCCATACCCATGTTACCGAGCAGTAACTGGATCATCGCCATCGTACGGATGTTCTGCGCACCCACGGTGTGCTGCGTCCAGCCCAGCGCGTACAGGAAGGTGGTTGTGCGATCCGGCGCGCTGGTGGAGGCCAGCACTTCACACACTTTCAGGAAGTCGGCTTTTGGCGTACCGCAGATGTTTTCAACGACGTCCGGCGTGTAGCGGGAAACGTGCGCTTTCAGCAGGTTCCACACACAGCGCGGATGAGTCAGTGTTTCATCGCGTTTCGCATAGCCGTTTTCATCGAACTGATAGTTCCAGGACGACTTATCGTACTGGCGTTTTTCAGCGTCATAGCCGCTGAACAGGCCGTCTTCGAAAGCAAAATCATCACGCACCAGCAGGCTGGCGTTGGTGTAATGCTTAACGTATTCAGCATTGATTTTGTTATTTTCGATCAGGTAGCGCAAAACGCCAGACAGGAACGTAATGTCCGTACCGGAACGAATAGGTGCGTAAATATCCGCCACAGAAGCGGTACGCGTAAAACGGGGATCGACAACGATCAAGGTTGCATCGTTGTTGTTTTTCGCTTCCATCGCCCAGCGGAAACCGACGGGATGCGCTTCAGCAGCGTTACCGCCCATCACCATTACGACGTTAGCGTTTTTGATATCCACCCAGTGGTTGGTCATCGCACCGCGACCAAATGTTGGAGCAAGACTTGCTACCGTTGGTCCGTGTCAGACGCGCGCCTGGTTGTCTACCGCCAGCATCCCGAGGGAGCGGGCAAATTTTTGAGTCAGCATCCCGGTTTCGTTGCTGGCACCGGAGGCACACAGCATACCGGTAGAAAGCCAACGGTTTACCGTTACGCCCTGCTCGTTCTTTTCAATAAAGTTAGCGTCACGGTCAGCTTTCATCAGCTTCGCAATACGCGAGAATGCTTCATCCCAGCTAATGCGCTGCCATTTGTCAGAACCTGGCGCACGATATTCCGGGTAGCGCAGACGGTTTTCGCTGTTGACGTAATCCAGCAAACCGGCCCCTTTCGGGCATAACGCACCACGGCTTACCGGATGATCCGGGTCACCTTCAATGTGATAAATCGCTTCTCTGGCGTTTTTCGCGCCATCACCCAGGCTATACATCAATAGCCCGCAACCTACGGAACAGTATGTGCAGGTGTTACGGATCTCTTTCGCGCGTAATAATTTATAGTTTCGCGCCTGAGCCAGTGCTTGCTTCGGGGCAAAGCCCAATGCTGCTACTGTTGTTCCAGCCATACCGCCCGCGCAGATTTTAAAAAATTGTCTGCGACTGACGTCCATTGCTTTCCTCTTTTTTCAGGGGTATTACTGCGCGAGGAAACTAACAGTAAAATTCTGAATCTTTTTGCGCGAAATCAAAAAGAACACGTGTTTGCCACAAAATAATCCGCCTGCGCAAATTGACCTACCTCAATGGCGGTAGAAAAACACACCACTGCCTGACAGCCTGGTTAAAAAAATGCTATAAATTTCAGCTTAATTTTTAACGGCAAGAGAGACTAAACAGCGAGCATGACACGACAAAAAGCAACGCTCATAGGGCTAATAGCGATCGTCCTGTGGAGCACGATGGTAGGATTGATTCGCGGTGTCAGTGAGGGGCTCGGTCCAGTTGGCGGCGCCGCAGCTATTTATTCATTAAGCGGGCTGCTGTTAATATTCACCGTAGGATTCCCGCGCATTCGGCAGATCCCCAAAGGTTATTTACTTGCGGGGAGTTTCTTATTCGTCAGCTATGAAATCTGTCTGGCACTTTCCTTAGGGTATGCAGCAACCCGTCATCAGGCAATTGAAGTAGGCATGGTGAACTATTTATGGCCCAGTCTGACGATACTTTTTGCCATTCTGTTTAATGGCCAGAAAACCAACTGGCTGATTGTACCAGGATTATTATTAGCCCTTGGTGGCGTCTGCTGGGTATTAGGGGGTGAAAATGGCCTCAAGCCGGATGAAATTATCAACAATATCACCACCAGCCCGTTGAGTTATTGCCTGGCTTTTATTGGTGCTTTTATCTGGGCCGCTTATTGCACGGTCACCAATAAATATGCCCGTGGATTTAATGGTATTACCGTTTTCGTCCTGCTGACAGGAGCAAGTTTGTGGGTTTACTATTTTTTAACGCCGCAACCGGAGATGGTATTTAGCACGCCCGTCATTATAAAACTTATCTCAGCGGCATTTACCTTAGGATTTGCTTACGCGGCGTGGAACGTCGGCATTTTACATGGCAACGTCACCATTATGGCAGTCGGTTCGTATTTTACGCCCGTACTTTCCTCAGCGCTTGCAGCCGTGCTGCTCAGTGCTCCGCTATCGTTCTCTTTCTGGCAAGGCGCATTGATGGTCTGCGGCGGTTCCCTGCTCTGCTGGCTGGCAACGCGTCAACGATAAGCAAAGGCTACGACAATAAAGCCACGATTCATACGGCAACAAATACGTTTGCCGTATGTTAGTCTAAGAATAAGTAACAAATATGATGCATCACTGTTACATTCAGTAACACATATCCATTCAGATAATCAGCTTTCTCCCCCCGCAGTTTCGCTTTGTTATCTATTCTTTCAATCAGCACTCCACTCTATTTACTCTTAATTCTAATAACGGACCATTGCGTCCAATGTCCTGCCTTGTCTTTTTTTCATTAACAATGTGTGCATGTGAGGAAGAATATGGCACTACAAAATGAGAAAAATAATCGTTACCTTTTGCGCGACTGGAAGCCAGAAAATCCGGCCTTCTGGGAAAATAAAGGAAAACACATTGCCAGAAGAAACCTCTGGATATCAGTAAGTTGTTTACTCCTTGCCTTCTGTGTCTGGATGTTATTTAGCGCAGTTGCCGTTAATCTCAATAAAATCGGCTTTAATTTCACTACCGATCAGCTTTTTTTATTAACCGCCTTACCTTCCGTTTCCGGCGCATTATTGCGTGTTCCCTACTCCTTTATGGTGCCTATATTCGGCGGACGCCGTTGGACAGTTTTTAGTACCGCGGTTCTGATTATTCCTTGCGTCTGGCTCGGTATTGCTGTGCAAAATCCGAATACCCCTTTTGGGATATTTATTGTTATTGCTTTGCTCTGTGGTTTTGCTGGCGCGAACTTTGCTTCGAGTATGGGAAATATCAGTTTTTTCTTCCCGAAAGCCAAACAAGGCAGTGCATTAGGGATTAATGGCGGGTTGGGGAATTTAGGCGTCAGCGTGATGCAACTGGTTGCGCCGTTGGTGATTTTTGTACCGGTATTTGCTTTTCTTGGCGTCAATGGCGTACCGCAGGCCGATGGTTCTGTGATGTCGCTGGCGAATGCCGCATGGATTTGGGTACCGCTACTGGCGATTGCCACTATCGCCGCCTGGTCAGGGATGAATGATATTGCCAGTTCACGTGCGTCAATTGCTGACCAGTTGCCCGTTTTGCAACGGTTGCATCTGTGGCTGCTGAGTCTGCTCTATCTCGCTACCTTTGGCTCGTTTATCGGTTTTTCCGCCGGATTTGCCATGCTGGCAAAAACACAGTTCCCGGATGTGAATATTCTGCGCCTGGCGTTCTTTGGCCCGTTTATCGGTGCCATCGCGCGGTCGGTGGGTGGTGCTATTTCCGATAAATTTGGCGGCGTGCGGGTGACGTTGATCAACTTCATTTTTATGGCGATTTTCAGCGCCCTGCTGTTCCTTACCCTACCTGGCACGGGTTCCGGCAATTTCATCGCATTTTACGCTGTGTTTATGGGGTTATTCCTTACCGCGGGTTTGGGAAGTGGTTCTACTTTCCAGATGATCGCTGTCATCTTTCGCCAGATAACGGTTTATCGCGTCAAGATGAAAGGCGGCAGCGATGAACAGGCCCAGCGAGAAGCAATCACTGAAACGGCGGCGGCGCTGGGCTTTATTTCGGCCATCGGCGCGGTGGGCGGCTTCTTTATTCCACAAGCATTTGGCATGTCG
Organism: Escherichia sp. E13S3; assembly: GCF_004212325.1. NCBI lineage: Bacteria > Pseudomonadati > Pseudomonadota > Gammaproteobacteria > Enterobacterales > Enterobacteriaceae > Escherichia > Escherichia sp. E13S3. The sequence continues at coordinate 9,662 of NZ_RHJR01000026.1, read as the reverse complement.
CTGAATATGACCGGCTCGCCAGTGGGCGCGATGAAAGTGTTTTTAATCTTTTACATCATCTGTGTGCTGCTGACCTGGCTGGTTTATGGTCGGCGGAAGTTCAGCCAAAAATAAGAGATCGATGCCTGATGTACAACCGTGTCGCATCCGACAAGGCATCAGATCCCAAATCATTCCTGGAGCAGGAGTCATGTCATGAGTAAACTTTTGGATCGCTTTCGCTACTTTAAACAAAAGGGCGAAACCTTTGCCGATGGTCACGGACAGGTGATGCATAGCAACCGCGACTGGGAAGATAGCTATCGTCAGCGTTGGCAATTCGACAAAATCGTGCGTTCCACCCACGGCGTTAACTGTACTGGCTCCTGTAGCTGGAAAATCTACGTTAAAAATGGCCTGGTGACCTGGGAAATCCAGCAGACCGACTACCCGCGCACTCGCCCTGACCTGCCCAATCATGAACCCCGCGGCTGCCCACGCGGCGCAAGTTACTCCTGGTATCTTTACAGCGCTAATCGCCTGAAATACCCGCTAATTCGTAAACGACTGATTGAACTGTGGCGCGAAGCCCTTAAACAGCACAGCGATCCGGTACTGGCGTGGGCATCGATTATGAACGATCCGCAAAAGTGCCTGAGCTACAAACAAGTGCGTGGGCGCGGCGGCTTTATCCGCTCCAACTGGCAGGAACTAAACCAGCTGATTGCCGCTGCTAACGTCTGGACCATCAAAACTTACGGCCCGGATCGCGTTGCCGGATTCTCACCGATTCCGGCGATGTCGATGGTTTCTTACGCCGCCGGAACGCGTTATCTGTCGCTGCTTGGCGGCACCTGTTTAAGTTTCTACGACTGGTATTGCGACCTGCCTCCCGCCTCGCCAATGACCTGGGGCGAGCAAACCGACGTGCCGGAATCCGCAGACTGGTATAACTCCAGCTACATCATCGCCTGGGGATCTAACGTACCGCAGACGCGCACGCCAGACGCTCACTTCTTTACTGAAGTGCGCTACAAAGGCACCAAAACTATCGCCATTACCCCTGACTACTCGGAAGTAGCAAAACTGTGCGACCAGTGGCTGGCGCCAAAGCAAGGCACTGATAGCGCGCTGGCGATGGCGATGGGCCATGTGATTTTAAAAGAGTTTCATCTCGATAATCCCAGCGACTACTTTATCAACTACTGCCGCCGCTACAGCGACATGCCGATGCTGGTAATGCTTGAACCTCGCGACGATGGCAGCTACGTTCCCGGGCGCATGATCCGCGCGTCTGACCTGGTGGATGGACTGGGCGAAAGCAACAATCCGCAGTGGAAAACCGTGGCGGTTAATACCGCAGGTGAACTGGTGGTGCCGAACGGTTCGATTGGTTTTCGCTGGGGAGAAAAAGGCAAATGGAATCTGGAATCCATTGCCGCCGGTACGGAAACCGAATTGTCGTTAACCCTGCTCGGTCAACACGACACCGTTGCAGGCGTGGCCTTCCCCTACTTTGGCGGCATTGAAAATCCGCACTTTCGCAGCGTAAAACACGATCCGGTACTGGTGCGTCAATTACCCGTTAAAAACCTGACATTAGCCGATGGCAGTGTCTGTCCGGTGGTCAGCGTTTATGATCTGGTACTGGCGAATTACGGCCTCGATCGCGGGCTGGAAGATGAAAGCAGCGCGAAAGATTACGCTGAAATCAAACCGTACACCCCAGCCTGGGGTGAGCAAATTACCGGCGTACCGCGCCAGTATATTGAAACCATCGCCCGCGAATTTGCCGATACCGCCCATAAAACGCATGGGCGCTCGATGATTATCCTCGGTGCTGGCGTCAACCACTGGTATCACATGGACATGAACTACCGCGGGATGATCAATATGCTGATCTTCTGCGGTTGTGTCGGGCAAAGCGGCGGCGGCTGGGCGCACTATGTCGGTCAGGAAAAACTGCGCCCGCAAACCGGCTGGTTGCCGCTGGCCTTTGCGCTCGACTGGAACCGACCACCGCGCCAGATGAACAGCACCTCGTTTTTCTACAATCACTCCAGCCAGTGGCGCTATGAAAAAGTCACCGCGCAGGAATTGCTCTCACCGCTGGCCGACGCCAGTAAATACAGCGGTCATCTGATTGATTTCAACGTTCGCGCCGAGCGCATGGGCTGGCTACCTTCTGCGCCGCAACTGGGGCGTAACCCGCTATCCCTGAAAGCCGAAGCCGACAAGGCCGGGTTATCACCCGCCGAATTTACCGCCCAGGCACTGAAGTCAGGCGAGTTACGCATGGCCTGCGAACAGCCGGACAACGGCAGCAACCATCCGCGTAACCTGTTTGTCTGGCGTTCTAACCTGCTTGGCTCGTCCGGCAAGGGCCACGAGTATATGCAGAAGTATCTGCTGGGTACGGAAAGTGGTATTCAGGGGCAAGAACTTGGACCGACGGAGGGAATCCAACCGGAAGAAGTTGAGTGGCAAACTGCAGCGATTGAAGGCAAGCTCGACCTGCTGGTGACGCTCGACTTCCGTATGTCCAGCACCTGTCTTTTCTCCGATATTGTTCTGCCTACCGCCACCTGGTACGAAAAAGACGATATGAATACCTCGGATATGCATCCGTTTATTCATCCACTTTCTGCGGCGGTCGATCCGGCCTGGGAATCACGCAGCGACTGGGAAATCTACAAAGGTATCGCCAAAGCCTTTTCGCAAGTGTGCGTGGGACATCTCGGCAAAGAAACGGATGTTGTGCTGCAACCGTTGTTACACGACTCTCCGGCAGAGCTCTCCCAGCCGTGTGAAGTGCTCGACTGGCGCAAAGGCGAATGCGATCTGATCCCGGGTAAAACCGCGCCGAATATTGTGGCGGTGGAACGCGACTACCCTGCTACGTATGAACGCTTTACCTCGCTCGGGCCACTGATGGATAAACTTGGCAACGGCGGTAAAGGGATTTCGTGGAATACCCAGGATGAAATCGATTTCCTCGGCAAACTCAATTACACCAAACGCGATGGCCCGGCGCAGGGGCGTCCGCTGATTGACACCGCCATTGATGCTTCAGAAGTGATTCTGGCGCTGGCACCGGAAACCAACGGTCATGTGGCGGTCAAAGCGTGGCAGGCGCTGGGCGAAATCACCGGACGCGAACATACCCATCTGGCGCTGCACAAAGAGGACGAGAAGATTCGCTTTCGCGATATTCAGGCGCAGCCGCGTAAAATTATCTCCAGCCCCACCTGGTCCGGTCTGGAAAGCGATCACGTCTCTTACAACGCCGGATACACCAACGTCCACGAGTTAATTCCGTGGCGCACGCTGTCGGGCCGTCAGCAGCTGTATCAGGATCATCCGTGGATGCGTGCCTTCGGTGAAAGTCTGGTGGCTTATCGCCCGCCTATCGATACCCGCAGCGTCAGTGAAATGCGCCAGATCCCGCCAAACGGCTTCCCGGAAAAAGCACTTAACTTCCTGACGCCGCACCAGAAATGGGGCATTCACTCCACCTACAGTGAAAACCTGCTGATGCTGACGCTTTCTCGCGGCGGGCCGATTGTCTGGATCAGCGAAACCGATGCCCGTGAACTGACCATTGTCGATAACGACTGGGTGGAAGTGTTTAACGCCAACGGCGCGCTGACTGCCCGCGCGGTGGTCAGCCAACGTGTACCGCCGGGTATGACTATGATGTATCACGCCCAGGAACGCATTATGAATATCCCCGGCTCGGAAGTAACCGGCATGCGCGGCGGCATTCATAACTCGGTCACCCGCGTTTGCCCGAAACCGACGCATATGATTGGCGGTTACGCGCAACTGGCCTGGGGCTTCAACTACTACGGCACCGTCGGCTCGAACCGCGACGAATTCATCATGATCCGCAAGATGAAGAACGTTAACTGGCTGGATGATGAAGGTCGCGATCAGGTACAGGAGGCGAAAAAATGAAAATACGTTCGCAAGTCGGCATGGTGCTTAACCTCGATAAATGTATCGGCTGCCATACCTGTTCGGTGACCTGCAAAAACGTCTGGACCGGACGCGAAGGCATGGAGTACGCATGGTTTAACAACGTCGAAACCAAACCGGGCATTGGTTATCCGAAAAACTGGGAAGATCAGGAAGAGTGGCAAGGCGGCTGGGTCCGCGATGTCAACGGTAAGATCCGTCCGCGTCTGGGCAGCAAGATGGGCGTGATTACCAAAATTTTCGCCAACCCGGTCGTCCCGCAGATTGACGATTACTACGAACCTTTCACCTTCGACTACGAACACTTGCATAGCGCGCCGGAAGGTAAACATATTCCCACCGCCCGCCCGCGTTCGCTGATTGACGGTAAGCGGATGGACAAGGTGATCTGGGGCCCAAACTGGGAAGAACTGCTGGGCGGCGAGTTCGAAAAACGCGCCCGCGACCGCAACTTCGAGGCCATGCAAAAGGAGATGTACGGGCAGTTTGAAAACACCTTCATGATGTATCTACCGCGCCTGTGCGAACACTGCCTCAATCCCAGCTGCGTGGCGACCTGCCCCAGCGGCGCTATCTACAAACGCGAAGAAGATGGCATTGTGCTGATCGATCAGGATAAATGCCGTGGCTGGCGTTTGTGCATTAGCGGTTGTCCGTACAAAAAAATCTACTTCAACTGGAAAAGCGGCAAGTCAGAAAAATGTATCTTCTGTTATCCGCGAATTGAGTCAGGCCAACCCACCGTGTGCTCAGAAACCTGCGTGGGTCGCATCCGGTATCTGGGCGTGCTGCTTTACGACGCCGACCGCATCGAGGAAGCGGCGAGCACCGAGCGCGAGGTTGATCTCTATGAACGCCAGTGCGAAGTATTCCTCGATCCGCACGATCCCTCTGTGATCGAGGAAGCCCTGAAACAAGGTATCCCGCAAAATGTGATTGAAGCTGCTCAGCGTTCGCCTGTCTACAAAATGGCGATGGACTGGAAACTGGCGCTACCGTTGCACCCTGAATATCGCACCTTGCCGATGGTCTGGTATGTTCCTCCGTTGTCGCCGATTCAGTCTTACGCTGATGCGGGCGGTTTGCCGAAAAGCGAAGGCGTGCTCCCCGCCATCGAAAGCCTGCGTATTCCAGTGCAATACCTCGCCAATATGTTGAGTGCCGGCGATACCGGCCCTGTACTGCGGGCGCTGAAACGGATGATGGCAATGCGCCACTATATGCGCTCACAAACCGTGGAAGGCGTAACGGATACCCGCGCCATCGACGAAGTGGGTTTGAGCGTCGCTCAGGTCGAAGATATGTATCGCTATCTCGCTATCGCCAACTATGAAGATCGTTTTGTCATTCCGACCAGTCATCGTGAAATGGCGGGCGACGCCTTCGCAGAACGCAACGGCTGCGGCTTTACTTTTGGCGACGGTTGCCACGGCTCGGACAGCAAATTCAACCTGTTCAATAGTAGCCGGATTGATGCCATCGACATTACCGAAGTACGCAATAAAGCGGAGGGCGAATAATGCAGATCCTCAAAGTGATCGGTCTGTTGATGGAGTATCCGGACGAGCTGTTATGGGAATGCAAGGAGGACGCGCTGGCGTTGATCCGCCGCGACGCGCCGATGCTTACGGATTTCACCCGTAACCTGCTTGACGCGCCGCTGCTGGATAAACAGGCCGAATGGTGCGAAGTGTTTGACCGTGGACGTACCACATCGCTACTGCTGTTCGAACACGTTCATGCCGAGTCCCGCGATCGAGGCCAGGCAATGGTGAACCTGCTGGCGGAATATGAAAAGGTCGGTCTGCAACTGGATTGTCGGGAACTGCCTGATTATCTGCCGCTGTATCTGGAGTATTTAAGCGTACTGCCGGACGACCAGGCGAAAGAAGGGTTACTCAACGTTGCGCCGATCCTCGCCCTGCTTGGCGGACGCTTAAAACAACGCGAGGCACCGTGGTATTCGTTGTTTGACGCCCTACTGCATCTGGCGGGAAGTACACTTTCAAGTGACAGTGTCACTAAACAAATTCGCAGCGAAGAGCGCGATGACACCCGTCAGGCGCTGGATGCGGTGTGGGAAGAGGAACAGGTGAAGTTTATTGAAGATAACGCCACGGCGTGTGACAGCTCGCCGCTTAATCAATATCAGCGACGCTTTAGCCAGGATGTCGCACCGCAGTATGTCGACATCAGTGCGGGAGGTGGGAAATGATTCAGTATCTGAACGTCTTTTTTTACGATATCTACCCGTACTTGTGTGGCACGGTTTTTATCCTCGGAAGCTGGTTGCGCTACGATTACGGGCAGTATAGCTGGCGCGCCGCCTCCAGCCAGATGCTGGATAAACGCGGGATGGTGCTGTGGTCGAACTTGTTCCATATCGGCATTCTGGGGATCTTCTTCGGTCATCTGTTTGGCATGTTAACGCCGCACTGGATGTACGCGTGGTTTCTGCCGGTGGCGGTAAAACAGCAGATGGCGATGGTGCTCGGTGGTATTTGCGGTGTATTGACGTTGATTGGCGGTGCGGGGCTACTGGTGCGTCGTTTAACAAATCCGCGTATCAGGGCGACGTCTTCTGGTGCGGATATCCTGATCCTCGCCATCTTGTTAATTCAGTGCATTCTTGGGTTAACCACCATTCCCTTTTCAGCACAACATCCGGACGGCAGTGAAATGATGAAGCTGGTGGGATGGGCACAAAGCATCGTCACTTTCCAGGGCGGTGCATCGACGCATCTTGATGGTGTAGCTTATATCTTTCGCCTGCATCTGGTGTTGGGGATGACCATCTTCCTGCTCTTCCCGTTCACCCGACTGGTGCATGTCTGGAGCGCGCCGTTTGAGTACTTTACTCGTCGGTATCAGATTGTGCGTTCGCGGCGATAATCATTACCCTGGCCGGATAGCCCTTCGCTCTCCGGCCTGTTGCAGGCTATGATAGTTCTCCAGCCACAGGAGAACGTTAATGAAACCGCAGGTTTACCACGTCGATGCTTTTACCTCTCAACCGTTTCGCGGCAATTCTGCCGGTGTTGTTTTCCCTGCCGATAATCTCAGTGAAGCGCAAATGCAACTTATCGCCCGCGAATTAGGGCATTCGGAAACTGCTTTTCTGCTGCACAGCGACGACAGCGATGTGCACATCCGCTACTTTACGCCAACAGTTGAAGTGCCGATTTGTGGTCACGCGACCGTGGCAGCACATTATGTACGTTCGAAGGTCTTAGGTTTGGGAAATTGCACCGTCTGGCAAACGTCGCTGGCAGGAAAACACCGCGTGACTATCGAAAAGCACAACGATGATTATCGTATTTCGCTGGAACAAGGTTCTCCTGGCTTTGAGCCACCGCTGGAAGGTGAGACACGTGCGGCGATTATCAACGCGCTTCATCTCACTGAAGACGATATTTTGCCAGGCTTGCCAATTCAGGTCGCAACAACAGGACACTCAAAAGTGATGATTCCGCTGAAAACAGAAGTGGATATCGACGCCCTTTCGCCTGACCTTGCTGCGCTAACCGCTATCAGTAAACAGATTGGCTGCAATGGATTCTTTCCGTTCCAGATCCGTCCAGGCAAAAATGAAACTGATGGTCGCATGTTCTCGCCTGCGATTGGTATTGTGGAAGATCCAGTGACCGGCAATGCCAATGGTCCGATGGGTGCATGGTTGGTATATCACAACGTATTGCCCCACGATGGCAGCATGTTGCGTGTTAAAGGCCATCAGGGGCGCGCATTGGGTCGCGATGGAGTGATTGATGTGACGGTGACAATTCGCGATAACCAGCCGGAGAATGTCACCATTTCTGGTACAGCGGTGATTTTATTTCATGCCGAGTGGGCAATTGATCTTTAAAACCGTTGCCATATACGGCAGAAAAACAAATTGCCTGATGCGCTTCGCTTATCAGGCCTACAACCGCCGGATAAGGCGTTTACGCCGCATCCGGCACTCTGGCACAAACTATTTCCCCGCCTCCGGATGCGTATCAAACGCTGCCATCACCTGCGCCAGCTCATCCACAGTAAACCCATGTTTCGCATCATCCACGCCCAGTCCAAACTGCTCCTGCATCACGGCATACAACGACGCCGCATCTGGCAAATTCTGCTGCTCTGCTACGTGACCATTTTCATAATGGGTGAAATGAAAATTGGCCAACGTCAGCTTGCCACCGTCCGGCAAATGGCGGCACATTAACAAATGATGGCGAAAATGCGATTGCGGCCAGTGCGCCGACCAGAAATTACCCATCACATAATCGCTTTGTTGCTGCTCGCAGAGATCAAAACGGTACATCGACTGCCAGTGCTGATGATGATTAAACTGCAACACCCAGTCGCCCCCTTCCTGTAACAGCCGATATTCGCCATGTGGCGTTGTTTGTGCGATATCCGGCACTAAACGGATTGGCGCGGTCAGCGTCTGACCACCAAAACCAACGTCGGCAATCCATTGTTCACCTTCCAGTTCTACCAACAGCAAACGGTGAGTGCGCGGCGGTAAGGATGGTGGATTAGATAACACCACGCGCCCTAACAGACTACGTACATGAAAACCCAGCTCGCGTAATACCCGCTCAAACACGCCATTCTGTTCAAAGCAATAACCGCCACGCCGGGCGAACACCAATTTCTCTTCCAGAGATTGATCATCAAGCTGTATTTCCCTCGGCAGCAGTACATCAAGATTTTCAAATGGAATGGTGCAATTGTGTTTCAGGTGTAATGCACGAAGCGTATCGATATTGACCGCAGCAGCTCCCGACCAGTTAATGCGGGCAAAATAATGATTCAGAATGGGCGTCATCAGGCGTTTCCGTTAGTGGTTTTATCCAGTGCGCCATAAAACCCCGTCCTTCAGGGTGGGGATATAAGGCGCGGTTTTCCACCTAACCAGGTGTTTGCTGTTGTTCAATGTATTGGCGGATGACGGATATTGGCGCACATCCGCAGCTACTGGCAAAATAGCCGGGACTCCACAAAACGCATTTGTGGTAATACCTGACTGCAATATCTGGTCGATCTCGTCGCAGCAATCTACTCGATACGCTTTTGAGGCTGTTTACCAGACTGGATATCGCCAGTTTGGGTGGATAGTTAATTAACAAATGGACATGATCTTGTTCACCATCCATTTCAACCAGTTCAGCTTCAAAATCAGCACATACATTTGAAAAGTAAGTGCGTAGTTTTTCTGTCGCGTCATGGTCAAAAATCTGGCGTCTGTATTTGGTTAGACAAAGACCAGGTGAACATGCATCAGGAAAACACAGTGCCTTCCGCGTCGGATATCGGTTTCTTTTTTCATAGACCAAAGTATAGTTTGCCCTGTGAAGCGACTACAAGCATTTAAATTCCAGTTAAGACCCGGTGGTCAACAGGAGCGTGAAATGAGGCGCTTCGCAGGCGCATGTCGTTTCGTTTTCAATCGTGCTCTGGCGCTTCAGAATGAGAATCATGAGGCCGGTAATAAATACATCCCTTACGCGAAAATGGCTTCCTGGTTGGTTGAGTGGAAAAATGCCACTGAAACGCAATGGATTAAAGATGCCCCATCACAGCCATTGCAACAGTCACTGAAAGACCTTGAGCGAGCCTACAAAAATTTCTTCCAGAAGCGTGCGGCTTTTCCCCGATTCAAAAAGCGGGGACAGAATGATGCATTCCGCTACCCGCAGGGCGTTAAGCTCGAT
>NZ_RHJR01000025.1:0-1828 GCF_004212325.1 Escherichia sp. E13S3 | reverse complement strand
GATAATTCCGGCAGAGAAAAGCAAAAAAATGCTTGACTCTGAAAGAGGAAAGCGTAATATACGCCACCTCGCGACAGTGAGCTGAAAGCCGCGTCGCAACTGCTCTTTAACAATTTATCAGACAATCTGTGTGGGCACTCGAAGATACGGATTCTTAACGTCGCAAGACGATAAATGAATACCAAGTCTCAAGAGTGAACACGTAATTCATTACGAAGTTTAATTCTTTGAGCATCAAACTTTTAAATTGAAGAGTTTGATCATGGCTCAGATTGAACGCTGGCGGCAGGCCTAACACATGCAAGTCGAACGGTAACAGGAATCAGCTTGCTGATTCGCTGACGAGTGGCGGACGGGTGAGTAATGTCTGGGAAACTGCCTGATGGAGGGGGATAACTACTGGAAACGGTAGCTAATACCGCATAACGTCGCAAGACCAAAGAGGGGGACCTTCGGGCCTCTTGCCATCGGATGTGCCCAGATGGGATTAGCTAGTAGGTGGGGTAACGGCTCACCTAGGCGACGATCCCTAGCTGGTCTGAGAGGATGACCAGCCACACTGGAACTGAGACACGGTCCAGACTCCTACGGGAGGCAGCAGTGGGGAATATTGCACAATGGGCGCAAGCCTGATGCAGCCATGCCGCGTGTATGAAGAAGGCCTTCGGGTTGTAAAGTACTTTCAGCGGGGAGGAAGGGAGTAAAGTTAATACCTTTGCTCATTGACGTTACCCGCAGAAGAAGCACCGGCTAACTCCGTGCCAGCAGCCGCGGTAATACGGAGGGTGCAAGCGTTAATCGGAATTACTGGGCGTAAAGCGCACGCAGGCGGTTTGTTAAGTCAGATGTGAAATCCCCGGGCTCAACCTGGGAACTGCATCTGATACTGGCAAGCTTGAGTCTCGTAGAGGGGGGTAGAATTCCAGGTGTAGCGGTGAAATGCGTAGAGATCTGGAGGAATACCGGTGGCGAAGGCGGCCCCCTGGACGAAGACTGACGCTCAGGTGCGAAAGCGTGGGGAGCAAACAGGATTAGATACCCTGGTAGTCCACGCCGTAAACGATGTCGACTTGGAGGTTGTGCCCTTGAGGCGTGGCTTCCGGAGCTAACGCGTTAAGTCGACCGCCTGGGGAGTACGGCCGCAAGGTTAAAACTCAAATGAATTGACGGGGGCCCGCACAAGCGGTGGAGCATGTGGTTTAATTCGATGCAACGCGAAGAACCTTACCTGGTCTTGACATCCACAGAACTTTCCAGAGATGGATTGGTGCCTTCGGGAACTGTGAGACAGGTGCTGCATGGCTGTCGTCAGCTCGTGTTGTGAAATGTTGGGTTAAGTCCCGCAACGAGCGCAACCCTTATCCTTTGTTGCCAGCGGTCCGGCCGGGAACTCAAAGGAGACTGCCAGTGATAAACTGGAGGAAGGTGGGGATGACGTCAAGTCATCATGGCCCTTACGACCAGGGCTACACACGTGCTACAATGGCGCATACAAAGAGAAGCGACCTCGCGAGAGCAAGCGGACCTCATAAAGTGCGTCGTAGTCCGGATTGGAGTCTGCAACTCGACTCCATGAAGTCGGAATCGCTAGTAATCGTGGATCAGAATGCCACGGTGAATACGTTCCCGGGCCTTGTACACACCGCCCGTCACACCATGGGAGTGGGTTGCAAAAGAAGTAGGTAGCTTAACCTTCGGGAGGGCGCTTACCACTTTGTGATTCATGACTGGGGTGAAGTCGTAACAAGGTAACCGTAGGGGAACCTGCGGTTGGATCACCTCCTTACCTTAAAGAAGCGTACTTTGCAGTGCTCACACAGATTGTCTG